>USOR01000081.1 GCA_900556425.1 uncultured Coriobacteriaceae bacterium | reverse complement strand
CGTGTTCATCTTGTTCCTTATTCCGGGGCTGCCGAAAGATACGTTCACCTATATCGTTCCGCTTACGGATATGAAGCTGAAGCCCTTCGTGGCTATCACCACCATTGCGCGTTCGCCAGGGATCATTCTTTCTGCCTATGCTGCTGAAGGATTGCTTGATGGACGTTTGTGGGAGAGCGTAGCGATCTTCGCGGTGCTCATCGTGCTCGCGGTCATCGCGCTCATCTTCATCTTCCTGGGCTCGCTGCTCTCGAATGACCTGGTGTGGGAGCTTGCCGACATGTTCAACCAGCTCATGGTCATTCCCAATGCCATTGCGCTGTTTGCCATGTCGGGTGTGGTCGCAGCCGTCGTCAAGCAACACCATCACGGTGAGAAGGTCGAGCTCGACAAGTAGTCGCGTGGCAACATGGAAAGAGAGACGGGGCTCGCGCATGTGCGGGCCCCGTTTGTTTGCGGTTTCGTGACGAAGTCGATATAGTCTAAACTTTTTATATGCACATGACATAATGGTGTAAGCCATTGTCTCGAGACGGAAAGGCGTTTTGTGTACGAGGACATACAGGAAGTGCTCTTTACGCAGGAGCAGATCCAAGCCCGCGTCGCGCAGATGGGTGCGCAAATCACCATCGATTATGCCGATAGGCAACCCCTCGTCGTCATCTCGGTGCTCAAAGGTGCCGCCATCTTCATGGCAGACCTCGTCCGCGCCATCGACCTTCCGCTCGAGATGGATTTCATGGCCGTGAGTTCTTACGGGCTGGATGCCACGTCATCCGGGACCGTGACAATTGTCAAGGACTTGAACACGTCAATTGAGGGTAAGCACGTCCTCATTGCCGAGGACATCCTTGACTCGGGCTTGACCCTGGACTTCCTCATGAGGGAGCTTTCCAGTCGCAAGCCCGCAACGCTCGAAATCGCCACGCTGCTGCGCAAGCAAGGCGCGCAGAAGACCGATCTTGCGTGTGCGTATGTCGGGTTCGATTGCCCTGACGAGTTCATTGTCGGATACGGGCTCGATTACGCCGAGCGCTACCGCAACCTGCCTTGCGTTGCCGCGTTAAAGCCAGAGGTCTATCAGTAGGCCTGATGATTGCTAGATAAGGAGAAGTTGAGTGGAAGAGCCCAACACCACCAAGAAGAAGGGTCCGAATCCCCGCAATATCGTCCTGTACGTGCTCCTGGGGCTCGTGCTCGTTGCTCTTGTGGGAAGCCAGCTTTTGAACTTTGGCCCGCAGCAGGAGATCGACGAGCTCATCACGAGCGACTTCGTCACGGCGGTCAACGAGGATCGCGTGGCCGAGGTTACCTATCATGCCGCATCCGCGACGCTCGACGGTACCTACTACAAGGACGCCGCAGCCAAGGAAGCCGGTGAGCTTTCGAGCTTCAAGTCGACCTATACCGGCGATGACATGTTGCAGGAGCTCATGGCAGCTCATCCGGAAACCAAGTACAACGAGGACGCCACCTCGGGTTGGATCACGACGCTCCTCACGACGCTCCTGCCGCTGCTCCTTATCTTTGGCGTGCTGATTTTCTTCATGTCGCAGGTGAGCGGCGCGAATAGCAAGCAGATGCAATTTGGCAAGACCAAAGCCAAGAAGGTTTCGGAGGAAACGCCCAAGGTGCGCTTCTCGGATGTTGCCGGTATCGATGAGGCCGTCGAGGAACTCGAGGAGATCAAGGACTTCCTTTCGAATCCGGCCAAATACCAGGCGATGGGCGCGAAGATTCCACGCGGTGTGCTGCTTGTCGGCCCTCCGGGTACGGGCAAGACGCTTCTCGCGCGTGCCGTTGCCGGTGAGGCCGGCGTGCCCTTCTTCAGCATCTCCGGCTCCGACTTCGTCGAGATGTTCGTTGGCGTCGGCGCCTCGCGCGTGCGCGACCTCTTCGCGCAGGCCAAGGAGAGCGCTCCCGCCATCATCTTCATCGACGAGATCGATGCCGTCGGTCGTCAGCGTGGTGCTGGCCTTGGCGGTGGTCATGACGAGCGCGAGCAGACGCTCAACCAGCTCCTCGTCGAAATGGACGGATTCGAGAGCAATGACTCCGTCATCATGATTGCCGCGACCAATCGCGTCGACATCCTCGATCCCGCCCTGCTCAGGCCTGGCCGCTTCGACCGTCAGATCGTCGTCGATCGTCCCGACCTCAAGGGCCGCGAGCAAATCCTCAAGGTGCACTGCGAGGGCAAGCCGATGGCAAGCGATGTTGACCTTGCTGCCCTGGCTTCGCTCACGAGTGGCTTTACGGGTGCCGACCTCGCCAACCTGCTCAACGAGGCGGCGCTGCTGGCTGCCCGTCGCGGCAAGAGCATCATCACCAACGATGAGGTCACCGAGTCCATGGAGCGCGTCGTCGCCGGTCCCGAGCGCAAAGGTCGCATCATGACCGAGAAGGAGAAGACGACGATTGCCTACCATGAGTCCGGTCATGCGCTCGTGGGTCATCTGCTCAATCACACCGACCCCATCCACAAGATTTCGATCATCGCGCGTGGCCAGGCCCTCGGTTACACGCTTTCCATCCCGAGCGAGGATCGATTCCTGCAGTCCAAGAGCGAGATGATCGATAACCTCGCCATGTTCCTGGGTGGCCGCGTCGCCGAGGAAATCATGAACGATGGCGATGTCACGACCGGTGCCTCCAACGACCTCGAGCGTGCGACGAAGATGGCCAAGGCCATGGTCACGCGCTATGGCATGAGCGATATTCTGGGCCACCAGGTTTACGGCGAACCCAACCAGGAGGTCTTCCTCGGCCGTGATTTTGGCTCGACGCCGGATTACAGCCAGGAGACTGCCAATACCATCGACGAGGAAGTCGCACGCCTCATGACGACGGCGCATGACACGGCATTCCGCATTCTCTCCGAGAACCGCACGCAGCTCGAGCTCATGGCCAGCGTCTTGCTCGAGCGCGAGACCGTCGAGGGCAAGGCTGTCGAGGCCCTGCTCGACAACAGTTGGGACGAGTACATCGAGTGGGAGAAGACGCATCCCAAGGAGGCCGAGGAGGACCGCAAGGACATCCTCACGGCCGCCGAGAACGCCGGTGCCCCGCACGAGCTCATGGGGCCGGAAGATGCGGCCGACATGCCAGCTCCCGTGTCGCCTCCTCCGCCCGATTCCGATGAGGAGGAGCGCTAGGTGGATACCGCCAAGATAGAAGAGGGCGTCAGGCTCATTCTCGAGGGCGTGGGCGAAGACCCGGACCGTGAGGGCCTGCGCGAGACGCCCGCGCGCGTGGCTCGCATGTACGAGGAAATCCTTGCGGGTCTGCATGAGGATCCCACCGAGCTCTTCGTCAAGAAGTTCAACGAGGGGCATCAGGAGATGGTGCTCGTCCATGACATTCCCATCTATTCCATTTGCGAGCATCACCTCGTGCCGTTCTATGGCGTGGCCCACGTGGCTTATGTGCCCAATCCGTCAGGTCAGATTTGCGGTATCTCCAAGCTTGCTCGTCTGGTCGATCTCTTTGCCCGACGCCCGCAGGTGCAGGAGCGCCTGACTTCCCAGGTTGCCGATACGCTCGTCAGGGAGCTCGAGCCGCAGGGCGTGCTCGTCGTGCTTGAGTGCGAGCACTTGTGCATGTCCATGCGTGGCATCAAAAAACCTGGGTCCAAGACGACGACGTCTGCCGTGCGCGGCAGTTTCATCACCTCGGCCGAGACGCGTGCCGAGGCTCTCAGCCTTATCCGACAGGGGAGGTAGGCGCCCATGCGGGCACGTACATGGCATTGCGGTCCCTTTGATTTCGATCTCTCGACGCCCGTCGTCATGGGCATATGCAATGTCACGCCCGATTCGTTCAGCGATGGTGGCATGCACGCCACCGCGCCCGAGGCCCTCGAACATGCCCGTGGCCTGCTTGCTGTCGGCGCAGACATCATCGACGTGGGAGGCGAATCGACTCGACCCGGTGCCGAGGAAGTGCCCCCCGATGTCGAGCTTGAGCGCGTGCTGCCCGTGGTGCGCGAGCTTGCCGCGCAGGGCGTGGCGGTGAGCGTGGATACGCGCCACGCGAGCGTGGCCGCCGCGTGCATCGATGCGGGTGCGTGCATCATCAACGACATCTCCGGCTTCAGGAGCCTCGAGATGCGCGAGCTCGCGGCGCGAAGCGACGTGGGACTCGTGGTCATGCACATGCGCGGCACGCCCAAGACCATGCAGGAAGCCCCTGTCTACGATGATGTCGTCCTCGATGTCGAGCAGGAGCTCTCGCGCATGGCCGCACGCTTGAGTGCCGAGGGTGTCGCACCCGAGCGCATCTGCCTCGACTTTGGAATCGGCTTTGATAAGAACATCGCGCATAATCTCGCCCTCGTGCAGGCGACGGCACACTTTGCCGATTTGGGTTATCCGCTCATGACCGCGGTGAGTCGCAAGTCCTTCATCGGCGCGATGAGTGCCGAAAGCGCGCCTGCCATGCGCGATCGTGCATCGGCCCTGTGCGCGGCGTTCATGGCCGGACAGGGCGCGCGCATCCTGCGCGTTCACAACGTGGCCGCCACGTGCGAGATGCTGCGTGATTCGCATCGGGCAATCATTGCGCTTGGCTCCAACATGGGCAATAGCTGCGGGCATCTTGACGATGCGCTCGCGAGCCTGCGGCTCAATCCCGATGTCTGGGTCGGTGCCGTTTCCGAGTACGTCACGAGCGAGCCGGCCTACCTCGAGGCGCAAGCTCCCTTCGTCAATGCCGTTGCGCTCATCCAGACCACGCTCACGCCACATGAGTTGCTGCACATGCTTCAAGGCCTCGAGGCCGAGCATGGGCGCGTGCGCAGCGTGGAGAACGGTCCGCGCTCGCTCGACCTCGACATCATCGATTACGAGGGCGTCGTCTGCGCAGACGAGCAGCTCGATTTACCGCATCCGCTTGCGCTCGAGCGTGATTTCGTCGTGACGCCCCTGCTCGATATCATGCCTTTCTGCGAGCTTGCGAATGGCATTGCGGTCACACGCGACAAGGTAACAGTGGGCCAGGTTATGGGGCCCGCGCGGGACATGCTCGCCTGATAGGCGTGCGATGAGACAAAAGCCGCCGGGGCAGAACTGTCTGGTCTCGAGTTGCCTGCCTCGAGACCAGACAG
>USOR01000080.1 GCA_900556425.1 uncultured Coriobacteriaceae bacterium | reverse complement strand
CTCGGGTCTGTTCCAGCGCGGCCAGACGCAGGTGCTCTCCGTCGTCACGCTCGGCATGCTCAACGAGTGGCAGCGCCTCGACACGATCGACCCGGCCGAGGGCAAGCGCTACATCCACCAGTACAACTTCCCGCCGTACTGCACGGGCGAGGTCGGCCGCATGGGCGCCCCCAAGCGTCGCGAGCTCGGCCATGGCGCCCTGGCGTCCCGCGCGCTCGAGCCGATGATTCCCAACGAGGAGGAGTTCCCGTACACCATTCGCGTCGTCTCCGAGGTCATGGAGTCCAACGGCTCGTCGTCCATGGCGTCGACCTGCGGTTCCACGCTCGCGCTCATGGACGCTGGCGTGCCCATCAAGCGTCCGGTCTCCGGCGTCGCCATGGGTCTCATCAAGGAAGGCGACCAGCACGTCATCCTGACCGACATCCAGGGTCTCGAGGACTTCCTCGGCGACATGGACTTCAAGGTCTGCGGCACGACCGAGGGTATCACGGCCCTGCAGATGGACAACAAGGCCAAGGGCCTCTCGACCGAGATTCTCGCCGAGGCGCTCGGCCAGGCCAAGCGCGGCCGCGCCTTCATCCTCGACGCCATGCTCGAGCAGATTCCCGCTCCGCGCGAGGAGCTCTCCGAGTACGCGCCGCGCATCATCACGATCAAGATTCCGGTCGATAAGATCCGCGACGTCATCGGCACTGGTGGCAAGGTCATCCGCGGTATCCAGGAGGAGACCGGCGCTTCCATCGAGGTGCACGAGGACGGCAACGTCTTCATCGCGTCGGTCGACACCGGCGGCGAGGTTGCCCGCAAGATGGTCGAGGACATCGTCAAGGTGCCCGAGGTGGGCGAGGAGTACGAGGGCGAGGTCGTCAACATCCAGTCCTTCGGCGCCTTCGTCAAGCTCACGCCGAACAAGGACGGCCTGCTTCACATCAGCCGCGTGGCCAATGGCCGCGTCGGTGCCGTCGAGGACGTGCTTTCCGAGGGTGACATCGTCAAGGTGAAGATCATCGAGGTGGACGAGAAGACCGGCAAGATCAGCCTGGATCGCCTCGACAAGCCCGACGCTCCCGAGGGCAGCTCCAAGCCGCGCAACGACAAGGGCCATGGCAACGACCGCAACAACCGTCGTTCCAAGGACACGCGCAAGCCGCGCCGCAGGGACTAAGCGCGTCACGCTCGCTTCTTCGCGACTTCTATAGGACGCGGGGGATGTACGCCAGAGCTCAGAAACCCATTCGCTCTGGTCGCACATCCCCCGCGTCTTTTGCGTCGTCTGAAAATGGTAGAATACAGGGACTTTTACGAGTTCCAGGAGCAATCACGTGGCACGACGCAGGGAGACATACGTAGGGGGCGGTCCTCACAAGGGTCGCATCATCTACGGCGGCGACAAGCGCGGCATCTTCGGCAGCACCGGTCGGCGTCACATGGGCTCCCAGATGCGCACCTACAGCAAGACGCCGCGGCGCTGGCCGCGCATCGCCCTCATCGCCGCCCTCGTCGTCATCTTCATCGCCTGCGTGTGGCAGTTTGCCTGTGGCGGCCTGCCCTTCCTCAAGGCCGAGGAGAAGACCGAGAGCAATTCGGGCGTACTGGCCATCGTCGTTCAGAACATCGACGTGGCGCGTCAGAAGGCCGGACTTGCCGGTCTCAACGGCACGGCACAGCAGGGTCTCGACACGCAGGTCACCATCTCGGCAGTGGGGGACTGCACCTTCGGCAAGGATCCGGATTTCCCGGATGTGACGAGTTTCAACGCGTTCTACCAGGCAAACGGCCCTGCCTATTTCTTTGCGGACGTACTACCGTTTACTTCGGCAGATAACCTGACGATCGCCAACTGCGAGGGCACCTTCACGGAGAGCAACGACATCCAGGAAAAGTCCTTTAACTTCAAGGCTCCCGCGGAATACGCCAACGTCTTCGTCCAGGGCAGTGTTGAGGCTGTAAACCTAGCCAATAACCATTCGTTTGACTATGGTACTACGGGCTACAATGATACGAAGGCAGCGCTTCAGGATGCCGGAATCACGAGCTTCGGGTATGACCGCACAAACACCTACGAGGTCGATGGCGTCAAGATCGGCCTCTTTGGCGTCAACGAGCTCGATGGCGTCGAGAAGGCGCAAAGCCTCATGCTCCAGGACATCGAGCGCTTGCAGAAGGAGGGCTGCGCGATTATCGTCGGCACCTTCCACTGGGGCAACGAGGGCGAGTACGAGGTCACGGCCACGCAGGTCTCGCTCGCGCATCAGGCCATCGATGCCGGATGCGACCTTGTCTTGGGCTCGCATCCCCATGTGCTGCAGGGCATCGAGTACTACAAGCAGCGTTACATCTGCTACAGCCTTGGCAACTTCTGCTTCGGCGGTAACACCAATCCCATGGATTACCGCACCGTGATCTACCAGCAGACCTTCCCGATCAAAAACGGTCAGATCGCGCTCGGCGAGGCCATGCGCACCCAGGCCCGTGTCGTACCCTGTCTGGTCAGCAGCTCCTCGAGCGTGAACGACTACCAGCCCATGCCGCTTTCTGGCGATGCGGCTGTGGCGGCGATCGAGGCGCTCAACGGGTATTCGGCCACGTTGGCGGGCGATGGCGCCGAGTTCTCCACGCGACTCGATGAGTCCGGATATTCGCAGGTGAAGTGATTTGGCCAAGCGCTGGAATATCATCCTGCCCATCGTGGTCGTCATCATCGTGGCAGTCATCGTCTTCATCAAGCGTGACGACCTGGGCTCCTTTGTCGAGACCATCAAGGACGTCTCCATCGTTCCCTTTGCGCTTGCCGCATGCTGCCTGTTCGGGCGCTATTTCAGCCATGCCTTCGCGTACAAGGCGGTGTTTCGCTGCGTGGACGAGGACGTGAAGTACCTGCACATCGTGCCGCTCGTCTTCTCCGTGACCTTTGCGAACGACTGTGCCCCCACGGCAGGTACGGCCGGATCGGTACTCATCGCCGCCTGGTCGCATAAGCAGGGGCTCGACATGGGCAAGTCGGTTACGGTCGTCTTTCTCGAGAAGATCGGCTTCTTCGGAGGCTTCGCCGTCGTCATGCTCGTCGGCTTTGCCATCCTCATCTTCACGGGGCAGATGGTTTGGTATCTTGCCCTTGGTGGCCTAGCTGTCCTACTTATGATTTTTACCTTCGGGTTCGTGATGTGGCTCGGATATAGTCATGTCGAGACGGAGCAGAAGCTCTTCGCCTGGATCGAGAACCTTGTCAATCGTGCCCTCATCGTCTTCAAGCGCAAGCCTGCCGAGCCTTGGGCTGGCCGCATCGCGGCGTCATTTCACGAGGCAGCGAGCATTGCCGTCGACAAACCACGCCAGCTCATCGTCATGTTCTGCCGCATGGTGCTGCTGCATGCCTGTGATTGCATGTGCTTCATCTTCGTGGGCTTTGCCTTCGGGTACACGTACATCCCGTTTCTCATGGCCTCCTACGTGGCGGGCTTCATCATCGCGACCTTCATCCTGCAGACCATCGGCGCTGTCGAGATTCTGCTCGCACTCGTCTTGAGTGCCTATGGGGCCACACCCGCCCAGGCCGCGGCCATCGCGCTTGCGTACCGTGGCCTCATCTTCTGGATTCCCTTCATCATCGGTGCCATCTGCATCAACATCACTGGTCAGCAGAAGCAGGTCTTCGCGCAGGGGAGCGAGGAAGTGCTCGTCAAGGGCGGTGACGAAAACGCCGCTCAGGCTAAGCTCGAGAGCTCGTCAGAGGCCCCGGTCATCGAGGATATGACCGAGATGCTGCCCGTGCCGCCTGCGGCTTGGACACGCGAGCGCGAGCGTGAGCATCACGAGACCTACGCGGTCAAGCTGGCCGATATCGTCGATGCCTTCCAGATTGATGATATCGTGGCTTACACCACGGCACGCGACAAGAACGAGAGCGAAACCGAAGTTACCCAGCGTGACCAAGATGAAATAATCGCAGGTCAGAGTACTGAGGAAACAAATGACTCTGAGTACCCCGTTCCCCCTCAAGGTGGCTCTGATACTACGGTGAATGAGATATTTATGCGGGTCACAGCTGACCAGGAACAGCCCCAAATTGATGACGTAGATACTGTCACCTTAGACATACAGGAAGAAACTGACGAGGAAACAGAATAGGAGCGTACGACAAGCATGGCCCTCTCAATTGGCATCGTTGGGCTTCCCAACGTAGGAAAGTCCACGTTATTTACGGCTTTGACCGATCAGACCGGTCTCGCGGCCAATTATCCCTTCGCAACCATCGATCCTAATGTGGGCATCGTTCCCGTACCCGATGAGCGTCTCGAGAAGTTGGCCGAGATCGCTCATCCCGGACGCATCGTCCCGGCGACGGTCGAGTTCGTCGATATCGCGGGACTCGTAAAGGGCGCAAGCGAAGGTGAAGGATTGGGTAATCAATTCTTGGCCAATATCCGTGAAACTGACGCAATTTGTGAGGTCGTCCGCTATTTCAGCGACCCTGATGTCATACGACACGAGAGCAGCCAGGATCCGACATCCGACATCGAGACCATACGCACTGAGCTGGTCTTGGCTGATCTGGCCACACTCGAGAAGGTGCTCGTGCGACTCGAAAAAGAGGCCAAACGCGACAAGGCCAACCTTCCCAAGTACGAGATGGCAAAACGTGTGGAAGAGTGGCTCAACGAGGGGCATCCCGCACGCCTCCTGGACATGACTGACGAGGAAAAATCTCTCCTGTACGATTTGCACCTTTTGACTATGAAACCTGTTCTTTACTTGGCCAATGTTGACGAAGATATGGTCAATGCAGACCTTGACGAGATCGACGGTATCAAGCCACTGCCCATTTGCGCACAGGTTGAGGCAGAACTTGCCGAGCTTGATGCGGGTGAGAAAGCCGAGTTTCTTGCCGATATGGGGCTAGAGGAGCCGGGTCTTTCGCGTCTGGCCAAGGCGGCTTATCGCCTGCTGGGTCTGCAGTCCTTCTTCACCGCAGGTGAGATGGAGGTCAAGGCCTGGACTATTCCCATCGGTGCCAAGGCTCCGCAGGCTGCCGGTAAGATCCACAGCGACTTCGAGCGCGGCTTCATCCGTGCGCAGGTCATCGCGTACAAAGACCTGGAGGACGCCG
>USOR01000079.1 GCA_900556425.1 uncultured Coriobacteriaceae bacterium | reverse complement strand
TAAATCCTTACACACTTTTCTGCCTATATCCCTAATGTGTGCTGGTGGCTTCGCCGATAGCCATCACGCCACAATTCGTGGCATTTCTGCCAAGTGGTGTGCTCCCGTGGCCATCTCGCCGACCACCACGCCACATAACGAGGCACTTATCGGAGCCCCTGCCAAGTGATGTGCGTCGGTGACCATGCGAAGGGACCCTAACGTCGCGGCCTGAGGCGCCTGCGAAGGCCGTCGCCAGGTTACGGGTATTGGTGGCCGAACTACTTTTATGCCAAGTGCGCGACGAGTTCGGCAAGAAGCGGATTGTCGTTATCGTCTCTGTATCGGAAGAACAGGGGGATGCTCACATCCTCGATGGGTATCTTGATGGGTTTGCAGAAATCCGAGATGCCGCTTGGAATCCTTTCGACGAAGCTGTCGGCAAGAAGCAACGCGGACAATCCAAGATCAGCGCACAGGGTGAGCATTTCCGCTGTGTTTGAGCAACGAACGGTATGCGTTCTAGGCTGGAATCCTAGCTTTTGGCAAGCGCGTGCGATATGACACCATGAGCGCTCAATGTAGACACCTTCGCATTTGATGAGCTCGACATCCTTGAAGGCTGCAAGTGGGAGTTCGTCGTACATGCTCAGAGGGTGTTGCTTGTCCACAAATGCCACAAGAGGCAGCGTCTTCATGAGAGCCGCTTTTTCATGGCAATCCTCCGTCTCGTTTTCCATATCGGCTGAGTCGAGAACCATGTCGGCATCCTTGCTCTCGAGGATCTCCTCTGGAGTGCGCTTTCTATCGCTTCTGACTTCTAGAAACTGGGTGCCATAGTTCTCTTTGAGCGCGGAAACGATGATGCCAAGTATTTCCGTCGAGGGTGATTCATCAGAAAGTCCGTACAGCACGAGCCGTGGGGGAGGATTCTTTCGAAGCCCCCCAGCAAGGGTTTGGAGGTCATTGTAGGCATCTATTACCTTGTATACGCCAGGCAAGAGCGCAGCGCCGTTTTTTGTGAGCTTAAGATTGCTTCCCGCTCTGTCAAAGAGCTGCATTCTGAATGCCTGTTCCAGTGCGGCAATATGTTTGCTCAGGGTTGGTTGATTCATGCCTAGATAGCGTGACGTTTCAGTGAAACTCAAGCGCTTCGCGAGTTCGACGAATTCGACAAGATAGTCTGTGTTCATAGACGCCTCCTCGATGTAGCTAATGTCTGATTATAGTACTTCTACTGGATTTATTCCAATATGGAATAGCTTTTGTTTGGCGAGGAATTCAAAAGAGAAGTTACCGCATTAGACTCATTCAGATTGCTTTCCCTATACTCGTCGCGATTTTTCCAGGATGGGTATGCCAGGCTGCGCAATGCGTGCTCGAAAGCTGCGCTGGCAGATTGTGGGGGAAACTATGGGGAATAAGGAATACAGTATTTCCGAGGTCATCGATTCATTTGGCCTCACAAAGAACACGTGGACCGTATTCATCCTTCTCGCTTTCGCGATGATTCTTGATGGATACGACTTCATGATCGTCAACTCGACGAACCTTTTCGTTGCGCATACCTTTTGGCCCGACAACCCCAATCCGGGCGTTCTCATGGGCTCTCTTACGACATGGGGCTTGCTCGGCATGGTCATTGGCGGCGCAATTGGCGGCATCGTATCTGACAGAATAGGACGCAAGAAGATGCTCATCTTGGCCGTTGTGTTCTACGGAGCCTTTACGCTTCCGCAGGCATTTGCCAACGACCTCGTCTTTTTCGCCGTCTTTCGTCTCATCGCGGGCCTCGGCGTCGGATCATGCATCCCCATCGTGACCACGATGCTCTCTGAATCAGTTCCTTCGAACAGGCGCGGCCTCTTCATTGGTATCGGGCAGGCGTGCATGGTTGGTGGCTGGGTCGTCGCGGGACTCATTGCCAACCCAATTTGCAATGCTACGACCCCTCTTCTGGGAGAGTTCACCAACGAAGTGGCTTACATGACGACGAGTTCCACAGGTGCCGTAATCGAGCAGACGATGTTCGCCAACTGGCGTCTGTGCTACCTTATCGGAGGCATTCCGGTTATCTACGGCATTGTCCTGCACTTCGCGATGCTGGAATCCCCTCATTGGCTGAGCAATGTCGGCCGAAAGAAAGATGCGGTCAAGGTGCTTGAGATCATCGAGCGTCGGTCTGTTGGAACCGTAACCGAATACGACCCGAATCTTCTCATCGTGCCGCCCAAGCCGCAAAGTGCCTCTGTTTCGGTTTTGTTCTCGGACAAATACATCTTGGGCACCTGCGCCATCTGGTCAATCTACTTCATCGGTCAGTTCTGCGTGTACGGAATGAACGCGTGGCTACCGGCATGGTTCAAGGACATCGGATACACGCCTTCGCAAGCTGTCGCACTGCAGACCTGGAATAACTTTGCCGCCATTTTGTCGAACTCGCTTTGTGGAATCATCGGCGACAGGGTCGGGCGCAAGCGCAATTGTCTGGGCGCATGGCTTTTCGCGATACTTGTCGTGATATTGTGCTCGGTTTTTGTGGCACCCAATCAGTTCCTGTTCTGTATCGGTCTCATGCTGCTTTTCGGCTTCGCGCTCAATTATGCGATTACCACGTGCAACCTTCTCATGCCCGAGCAGTACCCGACGGCGATTCGCAATACGGGTGTTTCATGGTGCCAAGCGTTCGCTCGCTTTGGCGGTTCGGCCTCCTCGATTGTTCTTGGCGGTATCGCGAGCATGGCTTTGTTCCAGCTCAGCGATGGAGTGACGAACTGGTCCATGGTCGTGCTCGTGCTCATCATCCCATTCACGCTTGGATTCATCTGCGCGCTTTGCTTCGTACGCGACACGAGCGGCAAGACCATGGATGAGCTTGAGTCGGAGAAGACTGGCAGCGATCTGAACGGAAAGGTGCCCTTTGTCATCATGTGCATTATCGCGGTGCTCCTCTTCGTTCTCTGCATCGTTTGTCCGCTCGCCATCAGCGATTGGAGCAAGCTGCCCGTCGCGCTTCCTCTCATGGGCGGCGCACTCCTGCTGCCCTTCGTGTTCTTCTTTGTCTATGGCGGAAGGCGTGCGCTTCAGCTCAAACGCGCACAGGCTTAGGAGTCAACCCTGCCAATTCTGATACGCGACTCGTATCTTATGCGGCCTCAGTCTCCCTGAAAGACTGGGGCCGTCCCCTCTTTAGGCTCATAACCCAACGCTTGACATGGCATAATCAACACGTCACCAAGAGAAAGGTCTTTTCGTGACTCTTTCACGCCGGTCGTGGCTCTCGTTTGCTTTTCTTGCTGCAGCGTTAGCGCTCTATATCTATGGCGTTATCTCAGCGAGTCAGATTCCCGCGGAGGTTGTTGCCGTAGCGCTTCCGCTCGACTTCATGGTCGGGATACCCCTGGCGTTTTATCTCGTCGTCTTGCGTCCGAAGAAGATGACGCCTCTGGCAGTGCTTCCGGTCATCTGGTTGGGGTACGGCCTGAGTGCGCTTGCGCTCGGCTCGCCAGCTGCTGGCATCTTGCCCGTATTGCTCGCGGCCCTCTTTCCGGTGGAAGTTGCGATTGCCGTTAGGGAGATTCTTCATCTCGCATGCTTGTTCAGAGGCGCGAAGGCGCAGAGCGCAGATCCGCTGGAGTGGTTCTACGCGGTGACACGCTATCTGGTGCGCAGAGAGCTGCCTGCGCGCATGATGGCAGCAGAACTGGGCGTTTGGTATTACGCGTTGCTTTCCTGGCGCAAGAAGCCGAGCGTTGAAGCGGACGACAAGGCCTACAGTTATCACAACGCAGGCGGTTACATGAGCATGATGCTGGGGCTTGGGCTGGCCTTTCCGGTCGAGATTGTTGCCATGCACATGCTCCTCTCGCACTGGAGCGCGACAGTTGCAATAGTCGTGACGCTGCTCTCCCTCTATGCCGCTGTCTGGCTTGTGGGTGATGCACGGGCGCGTGTCCTGCGTCCGGTGGTTCTGGGTAAAGGCGAGCTGCGAATCGAATGCGGCATCCAGATGAAGGGGACGATATCCCTGAGCGGTATTGCAAGCGTGAGTTGCCATGAGCCTGCGGACATCGACAAGGCCGATAAGCTGAACTATGGCACCTTCTACCAGACAAACGTGTGGGTTGTGATGCATGATTCCGTTGAGGTGCGGACCCTTTTGGGGACGAAGAGGTCCCTCGCAATCGGGCTGAACCTGGATGACCCGAAAGGGTTCATCCAGGAGTTTTCTCAAGCAGCAAATGGCCCTTACCAAGGAGAGTCATGACAAGTCCCACCCTGGCAAGTTTCACTGCGACAGACGGCACCGCGTGAACGGCGAGCTGTATCGCTTCACTGACCGTTCCTTCGTGGTCTGTGCGGTGACGCCGGGCCGTACCGAGCACAGCACGAACCTCATCGAGGAGGAGGACGACGGCTTCGGCGACCTTGCCGCGCTCGCCGTACTCCAGGAGACGGGCAGCCTCACCGACGCCACTTTGGCACGCTGGGCGCTTGGTGGTTCGAGCGTGCGGATCGAGACCGACAAGCGGGAGATTTGCGGAAACGCTCAGCTCACCATTGGCGGTCTGCAGCGTCCGCGCAAGCGCGACTGCTCTTTGCGTTACCGCGAGGATGGTCGGTGGATACAAGCCGATGAGATTCGGGCCTTTGGCGACGCAGCCCACAAGGCGATTAACGCGTACCGTGAGAGATGGGGTGGGGTTTGATAGAAAGGCCGCTCGGGTCGATGGATAAATCGCTGCCCAAAAGCTGTGCCATAACAAAAGCGTTGACGGAAAGGGCAATGCACCCCGTGCCAACGCTTTGTTGAAAGCATAATATGATGTTTTCAGTGAAAGCAAGGTGGCATAGATAATGAAGAGAACCGAGACGGTAGGGACCCAATTGTCACCGTGTCTCGGTTCTAGTGGATTCAGTATAGCATCTACTCGAAAATAAGAGCCTTTGATCTGCACTGCGGCATATGTCGCATTTTTCGAGCGATGCTATTCCTTTCGGAAAGGCTTGCAACCTAGCCTCTCGATCCTTGGTGATGGGCAGGGTGGAGTGGACGCGGACACTTCCCGACCTTTCACCGGCGTCCAGCTGTAGATGCGGTCTTTCAGCTCCCTGCCGGTCTTCGCCTTGCGAAGGAGTATTATGAGGACGGCAAG
>USOR01000078.1 GCA_900556425.1 uncultured Coriobacteriaceae bacterium | reverse complement strand
CAAGGCCGACGGCACGGGCCTGCAGATTGACAACACCATGACCTACAAGCAGATCTCCGACTACCTCGACCCGAAGCACGAGCAGAAGACCATCACGCTCTACGCTCAGTGGAAGGAACTCGAGATCGAGATCACCTACACCGTCTCCAACGAGGAGCATGGCAGCATCGACCGCTTCGTCGACAAGGTGAGCGCCGTCACGCTGCAGCCCGTGGGCGAGGGTTCCTCGGCTGGCACGCAGCTGCACTCCGTGGCTACCGCCAAGCCTGGCTACCACTTCGTCGAGTGGGTCCTCGTGACGCCCGAGATGCAGGCGCAGATGATGGCGATGGCCAACAACACCTACGCCAACGTCCTCAAGATGCTGCGCGACGACAAGAGCGAGCTGTCCATCGACAAGCACGCCAACGACGGCCGTCTCTACGCTGCGACCTACATGGCTCGCTTCGAGCGCAACGATGACGCGAGCGTCATCTACGACGCCAACGGTGGCTACGGTTCCATCGACTCATTCTCGACCGCCCATGGTCTGACCTTCAACCTGGACGGTGGCAGCAACTTCGGCATGAACCACCACACGCTCAAGGGCTGGAACACCAAGGCTGACGGTACGGGCACGCACTACGAGCTCGGCCAGACCGGTCTGGTAATGCCCGAGGAGGGCATGAAGCTCTACGCCGAGTGGGGCATCAACTCCTACGGCGTCAACGTCCTGCCTCCCAAGGATGGCGGCTCGGTCAACGTCAGCGGCACCGATGTGGTCTGGGGCGAGAAGATCCCGCAGTCCTTCATCGAGGGCCTGAACCCCTGGGCCGACTGGGGCCACAGCTTCTCCGGCTGGGAGTACACGATGACCAATGCCGACACGGGCGAGGTCACCACGGGCTTCATCAACGACCTGAGCGAGCTCACCGTACTCGGCCCGCTCGAGATCAGGCCGGTCTTCGAGGGCAGCTACGTGGTCGATGGTCCGCCGCGCACCGGCGACGAGTTCACGATGCTGACGCTCGAGGCAGTCTGCGGCATCGCGGCCCTCATGATGCTCCTGCTCGTGATCGCGCGCAGGCGCCGCGAGGAAGAGGATGAGAACTAATGACGCGTGCTCAGAACATACAGCGCAAACTGGGGCTGCTCGCTGCGGCCCTGGTGCTGTGTCTGGGCGTGCTCGCCTTGGGCGCCCCGGCGCTCGCGTCCGCGTCCGATTTGGATGCGCAGAAGCAAGGCGATATTTTGGCGTCTGAGGCCCTGAACGACACCCAGATGGGTTCGGATGAGGGGCTGGATGCCGTAAGCCCTGAGAAGGCGAATACGGCGCTCACAGACGAAAAGGCCCTCAAAGATGCCGCAGGAGACGATTCCGAAGGCCTTGAGCAGGGCGAAGAGAACGTTTCAACGGACGTGAAAACGAACGAGGACGCCGAAGCCGCCGAGAATGGCGATGAGACGCTCGATACGGACGAGGTTTCCGAGGATGCCGAGAAGGGCGATTCCGCCGACGCGGACGCGACCGACACGACTGACGAGAACCCTGTAGAAAATGATCAGAATGCGAGCCTCGATGAGGATGGTCGCGAGCAAAATGGCGACTCCAAAAACGAGGATTCGAACAAGAACGAGGTACCCGCCCCCGTCCAAAACGAGAGCGATGCTACCACTCCGGTGACTCCCGACAACAATGGCGATGAGGGTGAAATATACGAATCTAGCAGCGACTTTGCAAACACTGCTATCACCCTTTCGTCTCAAGATAGCAATGCACCCCCCGGCACGCTATACGATGTGTCGCGCCCACTGGAGAGCGGACAGTACTTCATCCGGTGGGACAAAAACGACAACTTCTGGTTGGGCGAAAATGAAAATCAAATAACCAGTTTTTACAATCCGGAAATGGAAGAGACCATCCTTTGGCAACTCACGTCCATTTCCGATGGTTCGTATGCGGGATTTTATCTTTTGCAGATTGGTCAATATTATCTCGCGCGTACCAACACTTCCGAGCTGCGCCTCGTCCTTTCCCCGGTAGATGATGCCTATTGGAACATCGTCCCGTACGTGGAAACGATTGATGGCGTGGATCACACTTATTACTATGTCTTCGATCTCTACAAGATCGATGCTCTCTCGATTCTCGTGGACGACAAGGGCATGCCGACTTCGGTCGTGTGCAACTCGTCCCACGGCATGCCATATGGAGATGGCGAGTATCCCGGAATCGAGTGGCGCTGGATCATCGATGCGGCGGTCGAGCGCGACTGGACTATCAATTACTTTGGCAATGGCACCGAAGATGGAAGCACCGACGCTACCCAAGTCACGATTGCGCATGGCGCCACGATAGCCGATTCGGGCTTCACGCGTTTTGGCTATAGCTTCGATGGTTGGAACACCAAGCCCGATGGTAGCGGCACGGCCTATAGGGCTGGCGAGCATATCTCCGGTCTTGGCGTCCTCGCTAGTAACTATGTCATGAAGCTTTACGCACAGTGGAAGCAGATCTTCGTGGACATCATCTACACCGTCGAGAACGGCGGCAAGGTGCAGTCCGGAAGCAGCGACAAGACCTCCACGGTGACGCAGACCGTGAGTGCGGGCGATGGCCTCATCAAGGGCAGCTCCGACAAGACCCTTGCCGGCGTCACCGCCTACCCCAACGAGGGCTACCACTTCGTGACCTGGAAGGCGAGCGGAACGCTGGGCGACATGCCCGACACCATTCGCGACCGTGACAAGCTGACGGCCGAGGTCGTTATGGGTCTCTCGAAGTACGCGGACGAGAAGACCGGTTACTCGCTCTTCCACAACATCACCCTCACGGCGATTTTCGCCACTAATACTTATACGATCAATTACGACGCCAACGGCGGCTGGGGCGAGGCTGCTCCGATGACCGTTTCCTATGGCTGCAAGGACATCCTGACCAAGGCCGCCGCCCTCAAGCGCGAGCGTTACCTC
The DNA here is from genome assembly GCA_900556425.1 of uncultured Coriobacteriaceae bacterium. GTDB lineage: Bacteria > Actinomycetota > Coriobacteriia > Coriobacteriales > QAMH01 > QAMH01. The sequence goes on along the minus strand of USOR01000078.1, from coordinate 2,204 downwards.
TTTGCGGGCTGGAACACCAGGGCCGACGGCACGGGTATCACGCTGGGCACTGACGAGACGCTCGCCGCGCTCATCAAGGCCGGTATCCTGGCCGACAAGGACGGTGCCTCCTCCACGCTCTATGCCATGTGGACTCTTGACACCGCCGCTGATCCTAACGAGCATCCAGGCGATCCGAACACGCCGAACGTGCCTGTTACGGATCCGCTCAGGCCCACGACGCCTCCTGCGCCGCCTGTTGACCCGAGCCTTAACGGTAGCGCCAACGGCTACACGCCTTATGGCGGCCGTGGCGGCAATAGCGGCAAAGGTGGTATTCCGACTGCCGAGGCTGCCGAGATTGCCGAGGCTGCCGAGGGTATGTTCGAGGTGCCCGAGATCGAGGAGATCCAGACCATAGGCGCCGAGGACAAGGGCGTTTTTGGTGGCATTGCGGACTTCCTGTCCACCGATACCGGTAGGGTCGTGGGCACCGTCGCCGCTGTTGGCGTGGGTGTCGCGGCAGTTGCCGGTGTTGTCGGCGTTGGCCTGTCCATTGCTGGTGCCAGTGCGGGTGCTGCTGCAGCGGGAGCTGCAGGCGCTGCCGCTGCGGGTGCCGCTGGGGCAGCAAGCGCTGCAGGTGCCGCCAGTGCCGCTGGAGCTGCGGGCGCAGCTGGAGCAGGTGCTGCAGGTGCCGGTGCAGGAGCAGGCGGTTTCTTCTTCCGCCTTCGCAAGAGGATTGCGCGATTCTTTGGCTTTGGCAAAGAAGACTCCGAGGATGACGACGAGGATTCCACGGAAGAATAAAAGGTTCCTGTAACCTTTACGCGCATAGGTACGGCTAAGGAGAGAGACCCCTTGCGGGCCCCTCTTTATTTTATGGCCCCTGTTGGTCATCTGTGCCAACGGGTGAGGTGAGTTGTTACATGTTACAACGGAACCTGTTGATAACATGATAGGCTACTTTGAAGAGAGCGCTGCATTTGTGAGGAAGTTTGGAGATGGCACAGGCTGAAACCAAACATAGAACGGTTCAGTCAAACCGGTACCGTGCAAGACGGATCGGGTTCATTGCTGTTGCCATCGTATGTGCTGTACTCGGTATTTGGCTCCTCATCTTCAACTTCGGGCTCGCCTCGCGCACTCAGCAGGTGGCCGTGCAATACGTGAGCACCACGCAGCCCGTCGCGGACATTCTGCTCATCATGAGCTATGACGAGTCTGAGGCCAATACGCCACGAGCGCGTGATGGCGTGCTCGACGTGATGGAGCGCAGCTCGGTCAACGTCGATGTCGTCTACATGGACGCGTACAACGCGCCGCTTGGGAGCGATGCCTACAACGCCTGGGTGAGCCAACTTGGGCAAAAGGTTGCGCAACATGGGCGCTATGCGGCCGTGATCTGCGCCGATGACGAGGCGCTGTACTTCATGGAGAACAACCACGACAGCATGTTCCCGAGCACCCCTGTCGTGTTCTTTGGCATTAATGACTTCAGCCATGCGCTGTACGCGACCTCGAGCGGGTACATGACGGGCATGGTGGAGCAAAGCTATGTTGGCTCGATGATGCAGGCGACGAAGAAGCTCATGCCTGAGGCGACGAGCTTCACCGCCATCATCGACGAGACGCCTGCAGGTATTGGCAATCGCGCGCAGTTCGACAAGGCGCTCAAGTCCTTCGAGGGCATGACGGTGACGTACATCAACGCATCGCAGCTCACGCGCGAAGAGCTTGCCACCAGTGTTGCCGGTGCCAGTAAGGATACCATCGTGTTCCTGCTCGATGCGAACAATGATCGTTACGGGAATGTCTACTCGCTCGATAACAGCGTCGCATATATTACAGGTGCCTGCTCATGCCCTGTCTTCCGTGCCACCATCGGTGGCGTTGGGGGAGGGATTGCGGGATCGGCTTTCCTCGATCCGGAGAATGACGGCCAGCGTGCTGCACAGCTCGCGATTCATGTTCTCAATGGCACGCGACCCGCGGAAATCGAGCTCGTGAAGGACGGCACGCTCGGCTATATCTTCGATCAGCAGGTGCTGAGCGACCACGGGCTATCGACGTCAAACTTGCCGGCGGGCAGCTCCGTCATCAACCGCAACTACTTTAGCTTCGATACGCTCATGCTCGTTGTGCTACCAGTTGCCTTATTAGCGCTCGCAGCCTTCTTCTTCGTTGCATCACTGCGTCTCGGTCGCCTCGCGACGGCTCGCAAGCCG
>USOR01000077.1 GCA_900556425.1 uncultured Coriobacteriaceae bacterium | reverse complement strand
CACAGCAAGCCGACCTGTTCCTGCAGCTGCGCCCCGGCACCGACGCCGCACTGGCGCTTGGCATGATCAACGTCATTATCGAGGAAGACCTCTACGATCACGAATTCGTTGACGAATGGTGCATCGGCTTCGAGGAGCTCAAGGAGCGCGCCGCCGAATACCCCGTCGACAAAGTTGCCGAAATCACCTGGGTCCCCGAAGAGAAGATACGCGCGGCGGCACGCATGTACGCAACCGCCGAATCGGCATCCATGCCCTGGGGCCAGAAGGGCGGAGACGCCTCCGGCATCAACGCTTCCTCCACCATCCAGGCCAAGGCCATCCTGCGAGCCATTACTGGCAACCTGGACAAAAAGGGCGGAGACCAGCTTGCTCCTCCGTCTCGCTTCCCACCGGCGTTCTTCGAGCACTACGCCTTGCCTCAGGAGCAGCGCGACAAGATGGTCGGAAACGATGTCTTCCCCGGCCTGACCTTCAAGGGCTGGGACATCATCTCCCAAGCCTACCCATCGTTCTATCCCTACTCCAACGCGCCGCTGATGTTCCGCCAGATGATTTCGGGCGACCCGTATCCCATCAAGGCGCTCATCGTTCAGGCAGACAACCCCGTCGTGGCGTTCTCCAACACCAAGCTGGTAGTCGAGGCACTTAAGAATCTCGATTTGCTCGTGGTCCACGACTACTTCATGACCCCGACCGCCGCGCTTGCGGATTACGCGCTGCCTGCAGCCACCTGGCTCGAGAGACCCGATAACTGCTATGCCGTCATGAACCATCGTCCCATGTACTTTGGCGCACAGGCTCGCGTCATCGACCGTTTCGAAGGCGGAGCTGACGTTGACTTCCGTGACGACTACGAATTCTGGTACGGCCTGGCAATTCGTCTCGGCCAAGAAGACAAGTGGTGGGGTCCCAAGACGGAGGACATGCTTGACTTCCAGCTCGCGCCCATGGGCATGACGTTTGAGCAGTTCTACAACGACGTGAAGTACATGGCTGGCAAGAAGAAGTACCTCAAGTACAAGGAGCCTGGCTACAAGTTCCTCACTCCCTCCGGCAAGGTCGAGCTCAAGTCTTCGGTTATCGAAAAACTCGCAGAAGAGACGGGGCGCCCCTTCGACCCGTTGCCTCACTTCGAGTACCCCGGCCTGAGCAACGAAAAGCATCCCGAATGGGGCGATGAATATCCGCTCATCGCCATCACCGGCGCTCGCTTCATGCCGTTCTATCACTCCGAGCACAGGCAACCCGGCCCCTATCGTGATTTGCATCCGGAGCCGATCTTCGATATCCACCCGGACACCGCAATCGACCTTGATATCGCAGATGGTGACTGGTGTTGGATTGAAACCCACATGGGCCGCATCAAGCAACGCGCTCGAAAGACCTCGATTGTCGACCCAAGGGTCATCAGCGTCCAGCACGACTGGTGGTTCCCCGAGCAGGACATGGCCCTGCCAAACCTCGGCGGCGTGTTCAAGTCCAGCGCCAATGTCATCCTCGATGATGATCCGGAAAGCCTGGACCAGCTCATGGGCTCTTGGCAGCAAACCGGCGTTGCCGTAAAGGTATACAAATGTGCCCCCGAGGAATGCGGTATCGACTAGCGTCAAGACGCTAGCAACAAGCGCGCCGTCTCTCGCATGGGACGGCGCGCGTTTGAGCCTCGAGTGCGAGAGGAGAACAAGATGGCTGATGTGTCAAAGCTCTTTGGAATCACCGACCAGGAAATCGAAGCCGTAAAGGGCGAGGGAATCGAAACCGTGGAAGCCTTCTATGAGGTGGCCAAGCACCCTGATAGCCGCACCGAACTAGCTGGCAAGACGGGTATCGAAAGTTTCCGCCTAGAGGAGCTCTCTTCTATCGCGGGAAACTTCATTCTCATGATGGACTGCTCCTGGGATGATGATGACGAGTAGCTTCTGCTCAGATAGGAGGAAAGAGAAACATGTGTTTCAGACCACCTGAAGTGGATGCAGGAGAAGTCGTATGCCGGAGCTGCTATATGGTCGTCGAGCCTAATCCGGACGGCACCTGCCCCGAATGTGGTGCACAAATGGGAGATCCCGCTCCGGCCGCTGCGACACCGTCGCCTGCTCCCAACCCCACAGCGCCGAAGGCACCGGGAGCACCAGAGTAAGTTTCTGTCTGGTGAGGGTTTGGCCCACCAGTTGACAAACGTAACGAGCGCGAAGGCTTCTGCAGCAGGCATGCAGCAGGAGCTTTCGTGCGCCTGCGAAAAACGAGGAAGACGCGACAAGCGGATAAGCGAGGGATGTCATGGTGCAGGATAGATATGAAGCCAAGCTACGCTTTGCCACGGCATTCGTAAAGCTTGCGACGGCGCAGCATCCTGACAAGGTTACGGTCGGACAGATCGTTGAGGAGGCAGGCAAGAATCGCAAGACCTTCTACTATCACTTCGAAGACAAGAGCGCGCTGGTGAGGTGGCTCTTTCGCTATGACATCGCATGCGAGCTCGAGCGCTACTTTCCTACACACGAGCTTGTGTTCGACGCTACCGGCGACGACGAGCATCTGGCCGGTCTACCCTTCTATGCGAGGCACTTTCAGCAAAACGGCACGATTGACAACACCATGTTTTTCGAGGTGTTCTCACGTAGCCTCGAAAAGCACCGCGACTACTACCGTCAGGTGTTTTCACACGTAGGCGGCGACAGCTTGGATAGCTACCTGCATCAGATTTACACTCCCTGCCTGAGAGAGGACGTTCTCTACCTGATAGACCGTGAGCTTGAGCTGCGCGGAGGAATCGACGCGCCGACGATCAAGAGCAAGATGGAGGAAAGCGCCGCTATCGACTTTCTTGCGGAGTTCTTCACCGGGTCCTTTATCTCGCGTGTTATCACAAGAATCCATGACACGGGCTTCAACAGGAGCATGCACGACATTGCCCCCTTCGAGAACGTCATACACGAGTCACTGCAGCTGATGATAGCCAAGCACTTGGGTCCAAGCGAGCACTAGCGATTGAATGCATCGACGGTGTCACCTGCTGCTGCGATTGCCCGCGCTCTTGCATTGTGTGGAAGGAACGTGTGGCAGGCGGGACAGCTGATATCGGATTCTGCAACTTGAACGCCGCATTCCGGGCAGACATGCTCATGCTGGGCAGGGTCGCCCTCTTGCAGTCCCATGCAAGCTCCGCACATGACGCAGGGAATGCACATGCCGAGCTCCTTTCCTCGCGGGGAGGGGCGTTCCCCCTTCTCTTAAGGATACCTTTCTTGGCCGCATCATGCCCTGGGCAACATGACGATTATGTGAGGGAGGGGAGGGGATTTCTCGACTCCGCTTCGCTCCGCTCGAAATGACAGGGGGGGGATGACGGCTAGTCGGTTGCTAGCGCGACCTTGCCGGTGCGGATCATTTCCCTGATGCCGTAGGGGCCGAGGAGCGCCTCGAATGCCTCGATCCTTTCGGCGGTGTCCGTAAGCTCGATGATGAGCGAATCGGCCGCGCCACCATCGACACGTGCGCCGAAGAGCCCCGCAAGCTCGATGATCTCGCCGCGCTTCTCGGGCTCGGCGCTCACCTTGAAGAGCACAAGCTCGCGTTCGATGTGGTCCTTATCGGTGAGGTCAGTCACCTTGTACACGTTGATGAGCTTGTGAAGCTGCTTGGTCACCTGCTCGACGATGCGCTCGTCGGCATCGACCACCATCGTCACGCGACTGCGCACGTCCTCTTCGGTGATGCTGACGGCGAGGGACTCGATGTTGAAACCACGGCGCGCGATAAGACCGGCGATGCGGGCGAGCACGCCCGGTTTGTTGTCCACCCACACGGAAAGAATGCGTGACATGGCTACTCCTCGTCTCGCAGGTCTGACACGCCCTTGGCCGAGCCATCGCATGCGTCCTTGGGGTATACGTCCTCGTCACTCGCAATGGGAACCCATAGAAGCGCCGGTCCATCGCTTGTAAGCCACTGCCGCATTGCCGCCTCGAGCTCCGACGGACTCTCGACCTTGCTTGCGTTCCATCCGTAGGCACGGGCGAGCGCGACGAAATCGGGATTTCCGGTGAACAGGGTCTGGCTGTATCGCCTGTCGTGGAACTGCTCTTGCATCTGGCGCACCATTCCCAGGCAACTGTTGTCGAGGAGCAGCACCTTGACCGGCAGCCCGTTCTCGTGAATCGTCGCCATCTCCTGAATGTTCATCTGGATGGAGCCATCGCCCGTGATGCAGATGACGCGACTATCGGGCATGCCGAGCTGAGCGCCCATTGCCGCCGGAAGCCCAAATCCCATCGTCCCCGCACCACCACTCGACACGAACGTGCGTGGCCTCGTGGTGTGGAAGAGCTGGCTTGCCCACATCTGGTGCTGCCCCACGTCGGTGGTGAGAATGGTGTCGCGGTCCTTCACGAGCTCGTCCAGGACCATCATTACCTGCTCGGGACGAATCGTGCCCTCGCCACGCATGTTGCGATGGGGCTTTTCCCGCTTCCATCGCGCGATGCTCTCGAGCCATGCAGAGGTCTGCGGCTGCGCGTCGTTCTTGTGCAACTCCTCGACGAGGGCGGTAAGCACTGTCTTCACGTCGCCCACGATGGGGATGTCGGCGTGGTGGTTCTTGCCTATTTCGGCGGGATCGATGTCGATGTGTATCACGCGCGCGTGCGGCGCGAATCCCTGCGCGTCACCCGTCGAGCGGTTCGCGAAGCGCGTGCCCACGGCAAGCACGAGGTCGCTCTCGTGCATCGCCTCGTTTGCCGCCGGGAGCCCGTACATTCCCAGCATCCCCAGGTTGAGCGGACTGTCCTCGGGAAAGCCCCCCTTGCCGGTGAGCGTCGTCGCGACGGGAATCTGCATTGACTCGGCAAGCTGCGTGAGCTCGGCCGTCGCTCCCGAGGCGATGACACCGCCTCCCGCGTAGATGACGGGGCGCTTCGCCTTCTCGATCGCGCGCGCCGCCTGCTTCACCTGCTTGCTATTGCCCTTGTACGTGGGCTTGTACGACTGGAGCTTGACCTCGGCGGGATAGCTATACGCAACGTCGAGCTCGCGCGCGAGGTTGCTCGGAATGTCGATGACCACGGGGCCCGGACGTCCGGTCGAGGCGATGTGATATGCCTGGGCGACGGTCGCGGGGATATCGGCCGCGTCTTTGACGAGGTAGCTGTGCTTCACG
>USOR01000076.1 GCA_900556425.1 uncultured Coriobacteriaceae bacterium | reverse complement strand
GAAGGACTGACGCAGGGCGTTCTGGATGGCAGCATCCATCGCGTCCTTGTCGCCCGTCTCCATGAACTCCTGAATGAACTGCGAGCCAAGGTTACTCGTCATGATGATGATCGAGTTCTTGAAGCTCACGACACGACCCTGGCCATCGGTCAGACGGCCATCGTCGAGCACCTGCAGCAACACGTTGAAGACATCCGGATGCGCCTTCTCGATCTCGTCGAGCAGGATGACCGAATACGGGTGTCTGCGCACGGCCTCGGTCAGCTGGCCACCTTCCTCGTAGCCGACATATCCCGGGGGCGCGCCGATGAGACGCTGCACGCTGAACTTCTCCATGTACTCGGACATGTCGATGCGCACCATCGCACGCTCGTCATCGAAGAGCGCCTCCGCGAGCGCCTTGGTGAGCTCGGTCTTGCCCACGCCCGTGGGGCCGAGGAACAGGAAGCTGCCAATGGGCCTGTCCGGATCGGAAAGACCGCTGCGGCTGCGCCTGATGGCGCCGGCAACCGCATGCACGGCCTCCTCCTGGCCGATGACGCGCCCATGCAGGGTGTCCTCGAGACCAACGAGCTTGGCCATCTCGCCTTCCATCATCTTGCTCACGGGCACGCCCGTCCAGCTGCTCACGACATCGGCGATATCCTCGGCGGTGACCTCCTCCTTGAGGATGCTGTCATCGTCCTGAGACGCCTCGAGGACGGCCGTTGCCTCCTCGAGCTCTGCCTTGAGTTGCGGAATCCTGCCGAAGCGAATCTCGGATGCCGCCACGAGGTCGCCCTCGCGCGTGCAACGGTCCTCGTCATTCTGCGCCTGGTCTATCTCCGCCTTGATCTCGCGCACGCGGTTGATGGCGTCCTTCTGGTTGGACCACTCGGCGCGCAGCTTGTCGAGCTCTTGCTGCTGCTCGGCGATCTGACCACGCAGCTCCTCGAGCCTCTGCTTGGAAAGCTCGTCGTCCTCCTTCATGAGCGCCTGCTCCTCGATCTGCATCTGCGTGAGCATGCGATCGAGCAGGTCAATCTCCATCGGGGACGAGTCAATCTCCATGCGCAGGCGGCTACCAGCCTCATCCACGAGGTCGATGGCCTTGTCGGGCAGGAAGCGATCCGTGATGTAGCGGTTGGACAGCTGGGCTGCGGCCACGATGGCCGAGTCCTGGATGCGCACGCCGTGATGGATCTCGTACTTCTCCTTGATACCGCGCAGAATCGAGACCGTCTCCTCGACGGAGGGCTCGCTTACCATGACGGGCTGGAACCTGCGCTCGAGTGCGGAGTCCTTCTCGATGTACTTGCGGTACTCGTTGAGCGTGGTCGCACCGATGGCGTGCAGCTCGCCACGCGCCAGGGCGGGCTTGAGCATGTTGCCCGCGTCGAGCGAACCCTCACTCGCGCCAGCGCCCACGATGGTATGCAGCTCGTCGATGAACAGGATGATGTTGCCATCGGACTGCTCGACCTCGCGCAGCACCGCCTTGAGACGGTCCTCGAACTCGCCACGATATTTGGCACCCGCGACCATGGAACCCAGGTCAAGCGCCACAATCTCCTTGTTGAGCAGCGTCGAAGGGACGTCACCCGCGACGATGCGCTGGGCAAGGCCCTCGACGATGGCCGTCTTGCCGACGCCCGGCTCGCCAATGAGGCACGGATTGTTCTTGGTGCGACGCGCCAGGACCTGGATGGTGTGACGAATCTCGTCGTTACGACCGATGACAGGGTCGAGCTTGCCGTCACGAGCCTCTTGCGTGAGGTTCTTGCCATATTGCTCGAGCGCCTCGAATTGCGTCTTCGAGTCGCGATCGGTCACGCGCGTATCGCCGCGCAGCTCCTCATAGACCTGCTCGACGCGACTGCGCGTCACACCGGCAAGCGAAAGCTCCTTGCCCGCCTCGCCTTTGTCCTCGGTCAGGGCTATGAGCAAATGCTCGGTAGTCGCAAAGGCATCGCCCATCTTGCCTGCGATTTTGACAGCGTCGTCGACGACGGCTGCCAACCGCTGGCTCACATTGGGCATCGTGCCCGAAACCTTGGGCTGCTTCTCCAAATCTTCAGTTATCGCCATGTCGATCGCACGCGGGTCCGCGCCGATCCTTTCAATGATTGCGGTCAGGTTTCCCTCGTTGGAGTCGAGCAGCGCCTTGAGCAAGTGCTCTGGCTCGACTGCCGCCGCCTCCATGTCTGCCGCTATGGAGATTGCGTTTTGCAACGCCTCCTGCGCGGTGACCGCCAATTTGTCTATTCTCATTTTTATTCCTCCACTATTCAGTTATATATGCACGCCGCGAACCTCCTCGAAGGAAACAACGCGACCACTTCTTTTCAATTTGCGTAATGCGAACGTCGTGCATTACAAGCCGGTGAAGCCCTCGCTCAGGAGCCTGGAATGGTCCGGCTTGTTCATGAGCGTCGCAATTGTCTGGCGCATCTCGAGCTCGTGCATGGCATCATGCAGGCGCTCGACCTCCTCGCGCAGCTTGTCGGCCTCCGCCTGGATCTCGCGCATGCGCTCCTTTTGGTCGAGGATGCGCATGACGCCGGCCAGGTTGATACCTTCGTCCGTAAGCCTGCCGATGAGCTCCAGGCGATCAACGTCGGCTTGCGAGTACATGCGTGTGTTGCCGCTCGTGCGCTGGGGCGACACGAGACCCTTTGCCTCGTAGATGCGCAGGGTCTGCGGATGAAGCCCGGCAAGATCGGCTGCGACGCTAATCATGTAGAGCGGCTTGTTCCTATCTGTCTGTGCCATAACGCGCTCCTTGTCCTATGCCTTGACGGCCTTCATCTGATCGTTCAAGGCGCTTCGCAGCGTGTCCGGTGAAGGAGATGCAGCGCGAAACTCCTCGATGGCCTTCTTCTGCTCGGCGTTGAGGTTCTTGGGTGTCTCGACCTTCACCTTGATGCGCAGGTCGCCCGTACCCTTCTTGCCCTTCACGTCCTTGGCACCCTTGCCCTTGACGCGCAGGACCTTGCCGTCTTGCGTGCCTGCGGGGACGCGCAGCTTGACGCGCGTGCCGTCTGGGGCGGGAATGACGATGCTCGCGCCGAGTATCGCTTCGTCGATGCTGACGGGAAGCTCCATCACGACATCCGCCTTCTCGCGCTTGTACACGGGGTGCTCGGCGATCTTCGTGACGATGAGCAAGTCGCCTCGCTCGCCGCCGTTGGTGCCGTGCTCGCCCTTGCCACGGAACCGCAACCTGCCGCCGTCAACGGCGCCCTCCGGCACCTTGACCGTGACCGTCTCGGTATCGCCCGTACTCGGAATCCTGATCGAGACCTTCTTCGTCGTGCCCTTGAACGCCTCGTCGAACGTGAGCTCGATGGAGGTCTGGAGGTCCTGGCCCTTATGCGCCCGATTGACGTTGAAATCCCAATCGCTGCCGAACGCCCCATCGCCACCGCGAATGTTGCTGAAGATGTCGGACCAATCAAAGCCCGCGCCATCGCCACTGGAAGTGTAGGTGTAGGTACGACCGCCACCGCCGGGCCATCCCTGGCCCGCACCGCCCCAGGCACCAGCCTGGTCGGCGAAGTTGCCTACGGTTCCGTAGGTGTCGTACTGCTCCTTCTTCTCGGGATCAGAGAGGACTTCGTAGGCCTCGTTAATCTCCTTGAACGTCTCCTCATCGCCACCCGCATCGGGATGATGCTTCTGGGCGAGCTTGCGAAACGCCTTCTTTATCTCATCGGCGGAAGCGGACTTCTTCACGCCGAGTATGTCGTAGTAGTTCTTTGACATGCGTCTTCCACCTTTCTATCTACAAGAAGAAACGCGCTCTTACGAACGCGTTTCCCCGACTATTACTCGTTAGCTCCCTGCGGCTCCCGTGCGGGGCCTCCGGTGCTCGTCACGACCATTGCGGGGCGTATGACACGCTCGCCCATCTTGTAGCCTTGCTGGAACACATTGACGACCGTCTCCTCGGGGACGCTTGCGTCCTCCTCGGTGCCAACTGCCTGATGCTGCATCGCATCAAACGGCTTGCCCAGCGCGGCGATTTGCGTGACTTTGTGTTTCTCCAGAATCTGCAGAAACTTGTTCTGGATAGCCTCGACGCCATCCGTCAGGGTGCCACCCTCGCCCGTCTCCCTCGCATGCTTGATGGCACGCTCGAGGTCGTCGAGCAGGGGGAGCAAATCCATGACGAGGTTCTCCGAGGCACGCACACGCTCGGACTCACGCTCTGCCTGCGTGCGCTTGCGGTAGTTATCCCACTCTGCTTGCAGCCTCGCGTAGCGATCGCGCAGCTCGGTCACCTCGGCCGTGATGGCCTCGAAGAGATTGGGAGTGTCCTCCTGGACCTCGTCTTGCTCCTCGATGACCTCGGCTTCGATGGCCTCTTCGACGTTCTCGTCTACGGGGCTAGCGCCCTCGGGGCTGCCAGTGGCAGCCCCTTTGAGCGTATCGTCTTTCTGCGCGGCGGACATGATTAGTTGTCCTTCTCGTCGTCAACGACCTCGTAGTCGGCATCGACGACCTCGTCGCCACCGGCGTTGGTGTCGTACGAACCGCTTGCGGTGTTGCCCGGCTGACCGTCAGCCTGCTGACCGTTGCCGTACGCAATCTCGGCGAGCTTGTAGCTTGCCTGCTGCAGGGCCTCGGTCTTGGCCTTGATGTCGTCGACATCGCTACCCTCGAGAGCCGTCTTGACGGCTGCGATGGCTGCCTCGACCTCGTCCTTGGACGCCTGCGGAACCTTGTCGCCCAGATCCTTGAGGGTCTTCTCGGTCGCGTAGACGATCGAGTCGGCCTGGTTGCGGGTCTCGACCTCGGCCTTGCGGGCCTCGTCCTCGGCCGCGTGATCCTGGGCGTCGGCCACCATGCGGTCGACTTCCTCGTCGGACAGAGCCGTGGAACCGGAGATCGTGATCTTCTGCTCCTGACCCGTGCCCAGATCCTTGGCGGACACGTTAACGATGCCGTTGGCGTCGATGTCGAACGTGACCTCGATCTGCGGGATGCCACGCGGTGCCGCCGGGATACCCGTCAGCTGGAAGCGACCCAGCGTCTTGTTGTCGCGTGCGAACTCGCGCTCGCCCTGCAGGACGTGAATCTCGACGGAGGTCTGGTTGTCGGCCGCCGTGGAGTACACCTCGGTCTTGCGCGTCGGGATCGTCGTGTTGCGATCGATCATCTTGGTCATGACGCCACCCATGGTCTCGACGCCCAGCGAAAGCGGGG
>USOR01000075.1 GCA_900556425.1 uncultured Coriobacteriaceae bacterium | reverse complement strand
GGCCGAGTTCGTAATCGGTGATATAGCCAAGCTTCTCATAGGCAAATGACTCGAAGGAGGCACAGTAGCCATCGGCGTTTTTGCCGATGAGGATGGGCAGACGACCCATCTTGTCACGCGCGGCGATGATATGCTCGTCATCGGTCATGATGAGGAGGGTGAGCGAACCGTCCACAACCTCCTGGGCGAACTTGATGCCCGCGACGAAGTCCTCGCGCTGATTGATGAGCGCCGCGACGAGCTCGGTCGAGTTGACCTTACCCGAACTCATCGCCATGAACTGCCTGTCGCCCTTGGAGAAGTACTCGTCAACGAGGTCGTCGGCATTGTTGATGCAGCCGATGGTCGTGATGGCAAAGACACCCAGATGCGAACGAACGAGCAAAGGCTGCGGATCGGTGTCGCTAATGCAGCCGATGCCGCAATTGCCATGGAACTTGGCAAGGTCATCCTCGAAGCGCGTGCGAAACGGGGTGTTTTCGATTGAGTGAATCTGACGCTGGAAACCATCCTCGTCGTGGAAGATCATTCCTGCTCTTCGCGTGCCGAGGTGCGAATGATAATCGACCGCAAAGAAGACGTCCAAGACGCAGTCGCGCTTTGACGCCACACCGCAGAATCCACCCATAATGCCTACCTTCCGTAGAATAGGATACGAACCGTGTTCGTGAGTCAATATAGCACGTGCAAACGCTCAGTATATGACTTTAGCCGTATTGAAATGGTCGTAGTCACCATTGCTTCCCTTCACGCGCACGTTCACGCGAACGTCGTATGTTCCCTTCGCGTCGGGCGTGAACACGGCCGAACTCGCATCATCATAATCACGCACGAGTGTCCACTCGTCAGCATCGGCAGGCTTGGCAAGCATTTGGTATTCCACGTCAACATCCGCACCGGCATAGGCATGCGCCTTGATTTCGATGCCGTCGCCCTTGGACGACGCGCTCACCTTCACGGCAGAGATGTAGTCAATCGTCGTGAGATACTCTTGCGGCGTGTAGAAGAGCGCGCTCGTATCTCCCCCGGCATCAAGCGTCTCCATAAAGGTGACGAAGGCGCGGCTGAACTTGTCGGCTCCCACGGCGTTAAGATGCTGGTTGTCGTAGAAATCCTCCGGCGTGATCTGGAGCAGGTCGGGTTTGGCGTAGACGAAGTCATAATAGGCAACGCCCATATCTGCCAGCATGTCGGACACGGCCTGCTGCGAATCCACATAGAACTGCCCGTAGCCGTGGATGTTGAAGACGGGGATGGGAACATTGACGACGATAAGCTCAATGTCATGATCGGCGCAGTAGGAGCATATCTCGCGCACGCCCGCGATGGCGGCCTCGTCAAAGGAGAGTGTCTCGATCTTCTCGAGTTCGCCGAAGAGAGCAACGTCCTTGCTGTTGTAATCGAGCTGCGCATACTTGTTGCCATAGCCCTTGCCAAAGTAGATCCAGCCCGGTTCCATCGCCTCGACTGCCGCCGCAACACTCGAGCCATCGAGTTTCGTCTCGATGTTGCGCTTGATTCCCGTAACGCCATCCTTCCAGGCTGGATGATTGGATATCCAGGGAAAGAGCATGTTGATTGACCCCGGTGCGCTCGCGGCACCCTTCTCCATGATAAGCCACGCAGCCGAGGAAAGGTACTCCGAGAGGCCGACGACGCGTCCGCGTTGCATAAGGTAGGCCGATCCCAGGTTCGGCGTCTCGTTGAGCTGCAGTGTCGTGAAGTCGAGCGTCATCACGACACGCTTGATACCGAAGCGCTCGTATGCACTCTGGATGCCAAGGTATGTCTCGTCGAGCTTTTGAAGCGGTGAGGCCATGTTGGCAGACGACGACCCGTATTCCTCATCGATGAGATTGGGGTTGAAGGAAGAAGCGGCGACGGAAGTGCCGATGTAGATCGTGTCAAGATCTTCGGTCTGGGCAAAATTGGTCCAGACCATGTTGCTCTTCGTTCCCTTGAGTTCGAGCGCAAAGTTAACGAGACCGAACAGACCAACCACGAGTGCGGCAACGAGAAGTGCGGAGAGGACCTTTTTGAGCCTAGAAGTTTGCATACATGAAACCTCCAGACGACTGCACGAGCGTGAAGGAGAAGAGGATGAGCGCGACGAAGACGGCGTAGACGAGGAAGCGCACGACGAGCGGCGCCGCCAAGATGCGCCCCTTCACGTCAATGCCGCGCTCAGACATGACGCTGACGGCAAACAGAATGAGGCACGACACAGCGGCAAGCAAGATGCAGAGCGTGAAGTTTGCCGTTGGATGCAGTTGAAGATAGGGCACGAAGTTGGCAGGCTGGAAATTGAAGAGCGTGTTGTAGAACGCAATGGGCAAATCGTCTGCATGCATGAGACGATCGAAGTAATAGCCGATGCATACGAGAATGAAGGTGCGTATGATCCTGAACACGTGATACGGCGCAGATTCGACGTTGATCTTGAGCTTTTCAATAAGCCAGGTGAACAACGGCCGTGCCAAATCGGCAGAGGCGATGAGCAAACCGTTATAGAGACCCCAGAAGATATAGTGCATCTCGGCACCGTGCCAGAGGCCCACGAGGAAGAACACGACGATGTTGGCAAGGCAACCGGCAATGGTGCGACCCACATGTTTGCTGATGTGTGTCGTTGCCCACGCGGTGAGCGCCTTCATGGACGGACGCAAAGCCATCGGATAGAAGACATAGTCGCGCATCCAGGCACCGAGCGTGATGTGCCAACGATGCCAGAAATCGGCAATGGAAATCGAGAAATAGGGTTGACGGAAGTTCTCGGCCATTTTGATGCCGAAAAGCTGCGAAACACCGCGCACCATATCGATGCCACCCGAGAAATCCGCGTATTGGTAAATCGCATACAAGAAGATGCCATAGACGATGATGCTTCCCGGCGTGGAAGCATCGATTGAGTCCAGCGCGCTCGACACGCTCCCAACGAGCACGTCGGCAATCGCATACTTCTTGAAAATGCCGTATCCAATGAGCAAAAGCGCCCTGCGCACATTGTAGATGTCGAAACGATGAGGCTCGTAGAGCTGCGTTGCCAGCGCATCGAAGCGATTAATGGGACCTTGAATGAGCTGGGGAAAGTACGAGACGAAGAGCAGGAAGCGCGCAAAATTGCGCTCGGGAGGATACTTGCCGAAGTAACAGTCGATGATGTAGCCGATGGATTGGAACGTGTAGAAGGAAATGCCAAGCGGCAAGAGCAAATGGGATGCAAGGAAACCGTCGGCGGCCCCGAACATGCCGAGTATGACGTTCCAATACTTGATGTAGCTCAGGATGCCGAAGTTGAGCAGCATGACGAGAAGCAGGAACACCCACTTGCGATGCTTGATGCTCTGCTTGATCGCCTTCTTTGCCGCACGGTCGGACGCATCCTTCTTGAGTTCTTTCTCGAGCTGGTCGAGCTTGTCGAAACGCAAACCCACCAGCCAGACCGAAATCGCGGTAACGCCGATGAATGCGAGGTTCTCCCAACCGGAGAAGAGGTAGAAGCCGAGACTGCCCACGAGCAGAACGATCCATTGCGAGCCGCGATGACGCGTTCGTCCGACCATGAAGTAGACGACGATCATGAGCAGCAAGAAGCTCACGAATTGTAACGAGTAGAGCTGGGTCAACGCGTCTCCATACGCATGCGGTCAAGAATCCATGCAAGCACGCTGCTTCGCTTCGATGGTCGCTTCCCGACAGCCCGCTTCGCGGTCTTTACGGCTCGCTTGCATAATGTTCATTCCGCAAGTGACGAATACAAAACCGCACCATTGTAACGCAACGTTTTTTGTACGATGTGGATTATTCGCGGCCCAAACCCCGTTCGTGACGTTCACGCGCCTCGGCATCGTAGCGCTGAATGTAGCGAACGTCGATGAGCTCGGCAACGATGGCGATAGCGAGTTCGGCCGGTGTCTTGGCGCCGAACTTGAGCCCGATGGGACGCTTGACATGTTCCCACTGCGCATCGGTGAGGCCAGCAGCCCTCACGATCTCGTAAACGGTGCTGTTCTTGCCAGCGCAACCCATCATGCCCACGTAGTGCGCGTTGCATCGCTCGGCCCATATGCAACACTCGGGATCGTACATGTGACCTCGCGTTAGGACGCAAACGTAATCGGCAGGGCTCGCAGCATACTCATCAAGTGCCGAGAAGTCCTCTGTAGGCAGCAGGATACGCTCGACATCGGGAAAACGCCGCTCGTTGAGATATGCCGCGTCGTTATCGACAACGATGACATCGAAGCCAACGTGCGAGGCAAGTTTCGCGAGCTCGACGGCAACGTCCGAAGCACCAAGCAACCAGACGCGCACGGGATCGAAGAGCGCGACGCTCGCCCAGGTGAGGCCCTCGAATTGCTCGTTGTGCATGGAAGGACCGCGCGTGACATCCTTCATCTGGAAGACGTCACGGTCGGAAACAGGGCGTGAGCAGACGATTTCCTTGGCATCGTTGCAGAAGAAGAGCAGCGGCTCGCCATCAAGGGAACCGGTGTCACCGTACTTCTTGGTGACGGCATTATCGACATTGTTCACGGCAAGGGCAGCATCGTAGACGACCTTGAAGCCGAGCCAGGCGAGTTCCTCATCGTCAATGGCGCGCACGGCGCGCTCGAGCGTGGGGATATCCGCCATCGTCAACGAGGCCATGATGCTATCGAGGGATGCAGACGACATATGCGCGTTACCACGCGTGGCGTCTTCGCTGAATGCAGGAACATCCTCCGTGGTGAAGACTGGCGTCTTCCCGAGTTCCAATGCCTCGATTGCTGCAAGAATCGTTTTCTTGTTCATGCTACCTCCCTGAATAGAATCGCGACGGATATATTATACTTTTAGAGAGATAGTATCGAGCCCTAGAAGGTGTAGCCCGTCCCGTGAATCACGGGACCATCATAGGGATAGAAGCAGCCATCCTCGTAGCTGAACTTCTCCTTGGTCTCGGGAAGCCACCAGATCTTCATGGTGTCGGGGGTGTAACCAAAGGGCTCGCAGGAGATGGATTCGCCATCGTGTTCGCCACCGTAGACAATGCCCATGCGCTCCATACGGCTACCCCCCCCTATGCACCCACTCAGGACCTAGTGATGGCAGGTGTTGTCAGCCGTCATCTTCTCGACCTTGCCCTGCGCGATGAGCTCGGCCACGTCGCCCACCTTGGGCGAAGAGGTGATGAGCGCTCCGCCCTTCTGCCCCCAGCAGCCAAGAAGC
>USOR01000074.1 GCA_900556425.1 uncultured Coriobacteriaceae bacterium | reverse complement strand
CGCCTGCGGCAAGTGCGTACGCATCGGTTGCCCGGCCATTGGCAAGGACGCCGAGGGCCGCGCGGTCATCGATCCCACCCAATGCATTGGCTGCTCGCAGTGCGTTCAGGTATGCCCGTTTGGCTGCATCAGCAAGGAGGGGGAGTAATCATGGCACAGGCGACGGATACGACAACCGTCCTGCTCGTGGGCGTTGGCGGTCAGGGAACCATCCTCGCAGGCGACTTGCTTGCAAAGACTGCCGCTGCCAGTGGCTACGATGTCAAGATTTCCGAGATTCACGGTATGAGCCAACGCGGCGGATCGGTTTCCACGGTCGTGCGCTTCGGTAGCGACGTCGCTTCGATGATCTGCGATCCGGGTTGCGCGGATGTCGTGGTGAGCTTCGAGGCAATCGAGGCCCTGCGCGCTCGTCAGTTCCTTGCCGTCGATGGCGGGAAGCTCTTTGTCAACGATGAGGTCATCACGCCCGTGAGCGTTGCCATCGGCAACGGAGAGATGCCCGCAGACATCGATGCGGAGCTTGATGCGCTCGACGCCGTACGTATTGGCGCGAGCCGCATTGCGCGTGAGGCTGGTAGTCCCAAGTCGACGAACGTCGTGCTCATGGGCGCGCTTTCGACCGCATTGCCCTTCGAGGCGCAGACCTGGCGCGAAGTCATTGCAAAGCGCGTGCCACCCAAAACCGTGGATGCCAATCTCGCCGCTTTCGATGCGGGTCGCGAGACTGTCGCGTGACGCATGTCCGTTCCATATCACGCTCGCTCTTAGCGCTCGTTGCGCTTGTGCTCGTGCTCTGCCCGCTTTTCACGTTGACGGGTTGTTTCGGCATGAAGCAACCGCCTCAGATTGCCGCGCATGTCAATGGCGTCGCCATTCCCGAGGATAAGATCACGGAGTTCATCGAGGGTTTTCGCAGCAAGAATGCGCAGTACGAGACCGACTCGGGTTGGGCTGAGTTTCTCAAGTCGAACGGCTACACCTCGGAGACCTTGCGCACGTATGTGCTCAACACGGTTTTCATCCCGCAGGAGCTCATTCGCCAAGAATGTGCCAAGCTCGGCATCCAGGTTGGTGATACGGAGCTCGACGAGGTTATCAAGCAGGAGAAATCCTATTACGAGCAGCGCTATGGCGCGAACTCCTGGGACAGCGTGCTTGCCTCCTACGGGTATGACGAGGAATCATGGCGCGAAAACGAACTCAACCGCCTGCTCGAGGAGCAACTGCGTAGCATGGTCATCGATGCCGTCACGCCCACCGAGGCAGAAATCCAGGCTCAGGCAAACGAGTCCGCTTCCATGTACAACGGCAAGGATTCCTATTACATCCAATTCGCCTCCCAACAGGAGGCGCAGGCCGCACGTGACCGCATTGCCGCATCGGGCGAGCGTGTCACGCTCGGGGAGTTCGAGCGTCTCGGCAACGCCGTCCATGCAGGCTGGAACTCGCTGCCATCCACGCGCGATGCCATGAGCATCGAATACATTCAGGCCGTCGGTGCACTCGATGTCGATACCGTATCCGAGCCCATCATGGTCGACGGTAATTGGACGCTCATCTTCTGCGATGCGGCTTTCAACGTGGGTGCTGGCGGTGAATCCGTCGTGCTCAGAACCATTCCTCCCGATATATACGAGCAAATCGTTGCCGATGCCACCGAGATCAAAGCCGATCAGCTCTTCAATGAGTGGCTCCAGAAACTTGCCTCCGAGTCGGATATCACGATCGAGCCCATGCCCGCGGGGCTTCCCTATAACGTGAGCTCGACGTATCTCGAGTAGGCCGGCATGAGCGACGGCACTCGGATCATCGGGCGCATTGCGCCAAGTCCCAGCGGCGAAATGCATCTGGGAAATGCCTTCTCGGCGCTGCTTGCCTGGGCTTTCGCACGCTCGGCAGGGGGAGGTTTCGTCGTGCGCCTCGAGAATCTCGACGAGCGCTGCCAGAACCCCGCTCTTGCGCAAGGCGTTCTCGATGACCTGCGTTGGCTTGGTATCGATTGGGATGATGATCCTCTCGTGCAGACCGGACGTCTGCATGCATACGAGGAAGCCCTTGAGCGTATCGGTGAGAGGGTGGAGCTCTATCCCTGCTTTTGCTCGCGTGCCGATTTGCATGCCGCCTCGGCTCCACACGCCTCGGATGGCACGCCGCTGTATGCGGGTACCTGTTATCGTATGAGCGCGGCTGAGCGCGACGCGCGCGTGGCAACGCGCCGTCATGCGCTGCGTCTGCATGTGCCCGACGAGACGGTCTCCTTCGTCGATGAAATCCAGGGTTCCTATGAGCAGGACCTTGCGAGCGAGTGCGGGGATTTTGTCGTACGTCGCAGCGATGGCGTCTTCGCATACCAGCTTGTCTGCGTCGTCGATGATATCGCCCAG
Source organism: uncultured Coriobacteriaceae bacterium (assembly GCA_900556425.1). GTDB lineage: Bacteria > Actinomycetota > Coriobacteriia > Coriobacteriales > QAMH01 > QAMH01. Next base: position 2,830 of record USOR01000074.1, on the reverse strand, counting down.
GGCGTGACGCAGGTCGTGCGGGGGAGCGACCTGCTTTCCTCCACCCCACGCCAGATTCTGCTCTACGAGCTGCTTGACGCGCCCGCTCCGAGCTTTGCCCATCATCCGTTGCTGCTTGCGCCCGATGGCAGACGCCTCTCCAAGCGCGATGGTGACAGCACCATCGCGGGTATGCGCGAGCGCGGTATCACGCCTCAAGCCATCGTCGGGTACCTGGCACACCTTGCGGGACAGGTCGAGGCGGGGGAGTGCATGAGCGCGGCCGAGCTGCCGGACGTCTTCGACATACGCAAAGTCCCGACGCAGGACATGACAGTCGATCTAGGGTGTCTAGAGGCCTAGGAGGCTCCGGCTACGCACGTCGATGCTCTCGCGCAGACACGCGAGGTCGATATCGCGTATGCAAGCGAGCCCGTCGAGGACTGATTCAAGGCTGCGCATCACGTCGCATATGCTCGTGGGCTCGCCTGCTGCGGCGGGCAGGTCGCTTTCGACGAGTAGGCGTTCTTCGGGAATGATGCGAGCGTACTCACGTCCACGCTTGGTCGATAGCATGCGCGTTCCAACGGAAAACAGGCAACCGTCTTCGATTGCGCGTGCGAGCTGGTCAGAGGGACCTCCATACGAATGTAGGATGCACGTGCAACGCTCGAGACACCCCGAATCTTCGAGCACGTCGAGCAGTTCGCGTTCAGCCTTCACCGAGTGCATCGAGACGAGCACGTCACCTCTTGCGGCGCAGAGGGTCATGATGCGGGTAAAGGCCCTCATTTGGGCATCCTTTGTCGAAGCACGCGTGGGCCAAAAGTCGAGGCCGACCTCGCCCACGAAGCGCGTGCCAGAAAGCTGCGTCTGAAAGGTATCGAGCGCGTCATCGAGCGTGCCGAGTTCGGGCGTGTCGACCCACCAGGGATGCAAGCCGAGTCCTAGACGCATAGTTGGGATGTCGGTGAGTATGGGGGAGAGGTGTGCGTATTCGCCGGGGGTAACGGTGTTGACGAAGGACGCGATGCCCGCATCGGCGAGCGCATGCGCGAATGTTACAGGGTCATCTGCGAAGCCTGCGTGCATGTGCATGTCAACGATGCGGGTCATGAGGCCTCCATTCTCGCCCTGGATTATACGCGCAGGCACGCTGATACACATTGCTGCTATATGGCGGGCTGGGAAAGGCGCTTCGGCTCGATGGTCGCTCCCCGACGGCCCACTTCGTGGTCCTTTCGGCTTGCTCCCTTAGACCTCGCCTTTGCGCCATTCCCGGCCCGCTTCCTTGGACCTTTGATTCGCAGCTTGCCTGCGAGTAAATGGGCAAAGAAAAAGGGGCCAGATGGCCCCTGTGGTCTTTGGTGGAGATAAGGGGGTTCGAACCCCTGACCTCATGACTGCCAGTCATGCGCTCTCCCAGCTGAGCTATATCCCCATGGGTCGTCGAAAAGACGCGAGGGCAATTATACCAATCGATGAAGATGACGCAAGGGGGTAATTTAAAGGTATGGCCCCGCGCTGGGGGAGGTATTGCGCGGGGCCATGAGGAAAAGCTCAGTCCTTGTTCTCCTTGACTATGCCCTTGAGCGGAAGGAGCAAACCGAAGAGGCAGGCCACGATTGCAAATACGAAGCAAGTGATAAAAGCCATGTCCGTACCAAGAGCCGGAACCGCTCCCGCACTTGCGGCAAATATATACGGTGCGAAGAACGGACCAAGATTCATCATCGATGTCATCACGCCGGAAACGAAAGGAACGCGTTCTTTCGGGGTGATATTGCCCGCTGCGTTTTGTGCGGCATTGAAAAAGGCGGAGCCTCCGATGCCGATGAGAAACACGCCAACACCATATATTGCCGGGCTGCTCGCAAAGAAGCACGGGATCATGCCAATTGCCACGAGCGCGGCCATGACGGCAAAGATCTTGCTTTTCAGATACTTGACGAAGTAGGGAAAGACGATGCCCTGGACGATAATGCCCACGCCGCAGCAACTGATGATGATGCTTGCGATGCCCGCATCGCCCAGCGAACGCTCCTGGAATACGGTCGAGCAAACGAGCTGGACGGTCACCAAGCAGATCCATACGACGAGACCGTAGAACGCATAACCCCATATACCGCGAGGAACGCGCCTTGCCTCTGCCTCCGAAACGTTGTTTTTCTTGTCCTCTTCCAACTGCTTGGCTGCGACGTACTTGCCTTCGGGCATGAAGACGGCAACCAGGACCATCGGAACGAATGCGATCAGGTAGGAGAGGAAGGAGAAGTTCCAGGCGATTTCGGTCAGGTATCCCGCGACGATCGTGTAGATGATGCTGAAGACGAATTGAACGGTGAATCCCAAGCCGAGTAGACGTGAGCGCTGAACTCCATCAAAAAATGCGATGATCGTTGCCGCACCGACTGGGAACATGATGCCAAGTCCAATTCCAACACCGACGCGTGAGATGATTACCCAGAGATAATCGGTTAGGTCGGGGAACAGGAACGGAGCTGCACCTGACAACGTCATTACTGCAATGCCCACGATTGCCGTGGGCTTGAATCCTACCTTGTTCATAAGGGCACCGGACAGGATACTCACCGGGACGGAGACGATGCCTGTGATGCTGTTTGCGAGCATGATGGTTGTAATGTCAGTATTCGCGAAATGCTGGGCAAATGCCGCAATGGAAGGCGTCAATATCGTGAACTCGCTCATCGCACCGAACACGGCCAAGATTCCGATCATGTTCCAGATCGTCATCTTCTGACCTTTTTCGTAGCTTTGCATTTTTCCTCCTTGAAAGTTAGCGTATCTTGCCGGATGCAACGCAGCACCGGCAAGATACGGCAGGAAATTA
>USOR01000073.1 GCA_900556425.1 uncultured Coriobacteriaceae bacterium | reverse complement strand
GTTGCGAAAGACAGGTGAGACTGCCCTAGCATTGCGTTATTTCCGTTTTGCGTTCGACAACGAACCGACGCGCGAGGATGTGTGCTATTTGCTCATGCTCACACTTTGGAAGCTTGGTCGCCATGGTGAAGCGCTTAACGAGTATTTTGTCTGCAGGCGTGCGCTGGTCGATCGCTTCGGTATCGAAGGAACCGCTAAGCTTCGTAAGCTCTATGATGCGATTCTTGCCGACGCTTCTTGATTCCGTGGTGAGCTTATGGAAACGTGCCCGGACTTCGTGTTTGTTCGATGCACAAGTGGGGCTTTTGTGCGAAAAAGCGTACAATGTTACCGATCAAATGGGCGCTTGAGTGCGTATATGAATGAATAATAGCAACGGTCGCGCGGATCGCGTTTCTGCGCGACCGTAGTAAAAGAGAAAGTAGGACCCTCTATGGGATTCTTTACCAAGCTTTTGAGCATGGGCGAGGATAAGCCTTTGAAGAACTATCAGAAGGTGGTCGAAGGCATCAATGCGCTCGAGCCATTGATGGAGGCGAAGAGCGATGAGGAGCTCTCGCATATGACCGTTGAATTGCGCGAGCGTCTTGATCAAGGTGAAACGCTTGACGATGTGCTGCCTGAGGCATTTGCTGCGGTGAGAGAAGCGAGCAAACGCACGCTCGGGCTCCGTCATTTCGATGTGCAGCTCATCGGCGGCATGGTCCTCAACGAGGGTCAGATCGCCGAGATGAAGACCGGCGAAGGCAAGACGCTCGTCTCGACGCTTGCCGGCTACCTCAACGCCATCCCGGGCGAGGGCGTGCACATCGTCACCGTCAATGACTACCTGGCCAAGCGCGATAGCGAGTGGATGGGGCAGGTCTACGAGTTCCTGGGCATGGAAGTCGGCCTCATCCAGAACGGCACCAAGACCGAGGCCCGCAAGGCTGCCTACGATGCAGATGTCACGTATGGCACCAACGCCGAGTTCGGTTTCGACTACCTGCGCGACAACATGGTCGTCAATCCCGACTCGCGCGTGCAGCGCGGCCATGCCTTCGCCATCGTCGACGAGGTCGATTCCATCCTTATCGACGAGGCGCGCACGCCGCTCATCATCTCGGGAGCCGGTTCGCAGTCGACGGACACCTACCGCAAGTTCGCAAACGCGGTCAAGCACCTCGTCAAGAACGTTGACTTCGAGATGGACGAGGCCAAGCGCACCATTTCCACGACGGACGAAGGTCTCCAACACGTCGAGTCGCTGCTCGGCATCGAGGACATCTACTCGGATATCTCCGGCCAGCTTTCCAACCATCTGCACCAGGCACTCAAGGCGCAGTTCCTCTTCCATCGCGACAAGGACTACATCGTTCAAAACGGCGAGGTCAAGATTGTCGACGAGTTCACGGGCCGCATCATGGAAGGTCGTCGCTATTCCGAAGGCCTGCACCAGGCGATCGAGGCCAAAGAGGGCGTGCTCGTGCGTGCCGAGAACCAGACCATGGCTACCATCACGTTGCAGAACTATTTCCGCCTGTACGACAAGCTCTCGGGCATGACCGGTACGGCCAAGACCGAGGACGCCGAGTTCCGCGACATCTACAAGCTTCCCGTCGAGGTGATTCCCTCCAACAGGCCCGTCATCCGCGAAGAGCTGCCCGACCTTGTCTATCGCACGGTCGATGCCAAGTTCAACGCCGTCGCAGACGACGTCGCGGAGCGCCACGCGCATCAGCAGCCCTGCCTGGTCGGCACCATCTCCATCGAGAGCTCCGAGCGCCTTTCGTCGCTGCTCTCCAAGCGCGGCATCAAGCACTCGGTCCTCAACGCGAAGTTTCACGAGCAAGAGGCCAACATCGTCGCACAGGCCGGACGTGCCGGTGCCGTCACCATTGCCACCAACATGGCCGGTCGTGGTACGGATATCTTGCTCGGCGGCAATCCCGAGTATCTCGCGCGTGATATCCTCGCCCAGCGTGGTGTCGAGGAGGACGAAATCACGGACGAGCAATGGGAGGCGACGCTCGCCGAGGCCAAGGAGATTTGCGCCGAAGAGGCCCGTATCGTGCGCGATGCAGGTGGCCTTGCCGTCATCGGCACCGAGCGCCATGAGTCACGACGCATCGACAACCAGCTGCGCGGTCGTTCCGGCCGTCAGGGAGACCCGGGCTCCTCGCAGTTCTACCTCTCGCTCGAGGATGACCTCATGCGTCTGTTCGGCGGCGATCGCATGGATCGCATCAGCGGGCTCATGCAGCGCACCGAGATTGACGATGACATGCCCATTCAGGCCAAGATGGTCACCAAGGGCATCGAAAGCGCCCAACGCCAGGTCGAGGCCATGCATTTCTCCTCCCGTAAGCATGTCCTCGAATATGACGACGTCATGGATAAGCAGCGCAAGACCATCTACGCCGAGCGCAATGACATTCTCGATGGCAAGAGCTATGCCGAGCGCGTGCCCGAGCTCATCGTGGGCGCGGTCGAGGATGCCGTGTACGAGTACTGCCCCAGCCACGATGTCTACGAGGACTGGGATATGGAGGGCCTCAACAACTGGTTCAAGGAGCTCACGGGCATCGAGTTCGATCTTGACGAGCTTGACCACCAGGAAGACACCACACGCATGATCGACGTCGTCTCCGAGAAGGTGCTCGGCATCTACGAGGACAAGAAGGGCCAGATTCCGGAAGATGTCTTCGACCAGGTGCAGAACCAGGTCATGCTGCGTGTCATCGACACGCGTTGGATGTCGCATCTTTCCGAGATGGATTACTTGCGTGCCGGCATCGGCTTGCGTGCCGTTGGCCAGCGCGACCCTCTCGTCGAATACAAGGAGGAGGCGTACTCCGCGTTCAGTGCGCTCGTTGCGGCCATCTATGAGGACTTCATCCGCACGATTCTACGTCTGCAAATTAACGTCAATCTCGAGCAGCCCGAGCAAGCCGAAGACCAGGAGACGCTCAACAGCGTTTCGTACTCGGCACCCGATGAGAACATCCCCGATGCGACGCGCAGGGTCGCTGGCTCTGCGGGAGCTGCATCGCAGACCACGGCATCGGCGAGCATGGGCAATGCGCAGCCTGCGCCGCGCACGGTCGTAAAGGACAAGGACGATCCGTACGCAAACGTCGGCCGCAATGATCCATGTCCTTGCGGCAGCGGCAAGAAGTACAAGAAGTGCCACGGCGCCAATCAATAGGGTAGCGAGGCATGGCAGACAATCACGCACAGGAGCTTGCGATGCTGCGCGAGCGCATCGAGAAGATGGGCTCGTACCTGCACATCGACGACAAGCGCGAGCAACTCGCCGGCCTTGAAGGCCAATCGGCACAGGCGGGTTTCTGGGACGACCAGGAGCATGCCCAGTCAATCATGAGCAAGGCCGCGGCGTTGCGTGACGAGATCGCGGAGTACGACAACGCCGTCTCGCTTCTCGAGGATGCCGAGACGGCAAACGAACTCGCGATGGAGGGTGACGACGAGCTCGAGGGCGAGGTCATCGAGTCCATCAGAACGCTTACGTCCAATGCCGACGCGCTCGAGTTGTCCTCATGGTTCGACGACGAGCTCGATTCCGGTGACTGCATCGTGACGATCAATCCCGGCCAGGGTGGTCTCGAAGCCCAGGACTGGACCGAGATGCTCTTCCGCATGTACACGCGCTACGCCGAGCGCAAGAACTGGAAAGTCACCGTCAACGACGCCCCTGCCGGCGAGGCTATCGGCCTCGACCGCGCGACCTTCACCGTGAGCGGGCATAACGCCTACGGCATGCTCAAGAGCGAGCAGGGCGTGCACCGTCTCGTGCGCATCAGTCCGACGGATGCCAAGAAGCGTCGTCAGACCACCTTCGGTGGTGTCGAGGTCTTGCCCGTCTTGCCCGATGACATAGAGGTCGAAATCGACGAAGGCGACCTGCGCATCGATGTCTACCACTCCTCGGGTCATGGTGGCCAGGGCGTCAACACGACCGACTCTGCCGTGCGCATCACGCATTTGCCCACGGGTATCGTCGTCACCTGCCAAAACGAGCGCTCCCAGCTCCAGAACAAGGCGACGGCCATGGGCATTTTGCGCTCCAAGCTCTACGAGCTCGAGCAGGAGAAGCGCGCCAACGCGCTCGACGAGCTGCGCGGCCCCAAGCACGAGATCTCCTTCGGCAACCAGATCCGCAATTACGTGCTCTATCCCTACCAGATGGTCAAGGATCTGCGTAGCGGTGTCGAGACGGGCAACGTGGACGCGGTCTTCGACGGCGACATCGACGAGTTCGTCGTTGGCTATCATCAATGGCGCGTCAGCGAAGCGAGCTAGGCGGCGTATCGACTGGAGCTGCCGTAGGCAACGTAACGGAGAAATCTCACTAAGCTCGAGAGATTTCTCGACGACTTTCAATGCGTAGCTAGTATGATGAACTGACTTGAAAAACCACTCAATCAAGAGAGGGCGCATCCGTGATCCAAGAGTCTGTGGAAGAGATCGAGGCGCGTGCGAACAACATGCGCAAAAACATCATCAAGATGCTTAAAGAGGCTGGTAGCGGTCACCCTGGTGGGTCGCTTTCGGCCACGGATATCGTTGCGTCGCTCTATTTCGGCGGCGTGATGAACTACTCCGAGGATGACCCGCAGCACCCCGAGCGCGACTATTTCATCCTCTCGAAGGGCCATGCCGCGCCGGTGCTCTATGCCGCGCTTGCCGAGCTCGGTCTCGTCCCCGACGACGAGCTGCTCACGCTGCGCAAATTGCACAGCCGTCTGCAAGGTCATCCCGATTCCAAGAAGCTCCCCGGTGTCGAGGTTTCGACCGGGTCGCTCGGCCAGGGCCTTTCGATTGCCGCAGGCGTCGCACTTGGGATGCGCATCGACCGCCAGAACGACGGCGGCCCCAAGCGCCGCGTCTTCACTCTGCTCGGCGACGGCGAGATCGAGGAGGGCCAGGTCTGGGAAGCGGCCATGTTCGCCGCGCATTACGAGCTCGACAACCTCGTCGCCATTGTCGACAACAACAACCTGCAGATTGACGGTGACGTACGCGATGTCGCTGGTCTCAATAGCATCAGCTCAAAGTTCCAGTCCTTTGGCTGGAAGACGATCGAGGTTGATGGGCATGACGTTAGCGCCGTCATCACTGCGCTCAAGACGGCGACGCTCCTCGAAGGGTCGCCCGTCTGCATCGTTGCCCATACCGTCAAGGGCAAGGGCGTCTCGTTCATGGAAAACCAGGCAGGCTGGCACGGCA
>USOR01000072.1 GCA_900556425.1 uncultured Coriobacteriaceae bacterium | reverse complement strand
CCAGATAACTCGCAAGATCGACCTCGAAGAGCAGGCCATTCTCCTGCGTGATGACAACGTGCCTGGCACGCTGTCTCATATCTTGGTCATGCTGCGCGTATTGCGAGCCGCCCTTGGCACGCACGCGACGCTTCACGAAGATGTCATCCGCGGGCACCCCGAACACAACGCTTGCGATATTGAGGGCGTCGGTCATGCGCCGTGCCGCCTTGGTCGCATCGATGTTCTTGGGTGGCACGTACTCGGCGACGTGCACGAGGCGCCTGCCCACATCCTTGCCCGCTCCCTCATAGAGGTCGATGGCCATGTTGTAATCGGGCAAATCCGCATCGTAGATGCGGTAAGCCGAAATACCGTTCTTGCTCGCCCATTTGCGGCGCTGCTTGAAGACCTTGTTGAGACGGTCGGCAAACTGCTGCGCGCTTGCGTCGTAGACGGCGAGCTGCCTATCACGCACGCTCACCTGTGCAGCACGGGATGCGTCACCGCGCAGGTCGAAGAGCGCGATGTCGCAGGGAGCGGAACCGTTCATGCAGCTATAGCCCCGCGTGCGTTCCATGCCTAGATAGGCGTCGGCATCTTGGCTCTCCACGAGCATGACGGCCGCCTCAAGCGGCTTGGTGTCAAGCAATTCGCCGGCGAGCTGCGCGTAGCGCGCGGGCAGGGTCGCCTCGAGGCACTCCGTGCTGACGAAGAGGCAGCTCGCGAACAGGCCCCAGGCGTCGGCACGATGCATGATGGCGTTGGCGAGCGCATCTCGGTCCGGTAGAAACTCGATGAGCGAAGCGATAGCCGCAGCCTTGGCTCGGGCCCGTGCACATGCTATCTCGCGCTCGTGGGCGTCTGTCGCGTATATCACAGCCTTACGCGCCCCTGCCTGGGCACGTGCGTCAGCAGCGTCGAGGATGACCTGCCACAACTCTTCGTCATGGCCACACCATCCCGAGAATCCCCAGGTAGAACGCGTGATTCCCGGTGCCACATCACCCGCTATCAAAGCTGCTTCGATAATGAGGGTGCCCGCGGCACACATGCTATCAACAAGTGTTTCGCCACGCTTTGCACGCGCGGGCCAATCCGCCGCGAGAAGCATGGCGGCAGCGAGCGTTTCGTGTACGAAGGGCGAGCTGCTCCGCATGGCATCGCGATACCCACGATTCTCAAGCGAGGTGCCTGAGAGATCGATGTAGACAGTCGCTCGCTTGGCGTGGAGGTTTACCTGAATGAGCAGGTCGGGATGTTGCGCGTCGACATCGGGACGCTCACCGCGTTCATCGCGCAAGCGGTCGCAGACGGCATCCTTCACGCGCAGCGCTGTATAGCGCGTGTCACGCAGCTGGTCGTTGGTGCCACGGGCATTCACGGCAATCGTCGCGCCGGGGGCAACGACATCCTCCCAGGCAACGTCACGCACGCCCGCATAGAGGCTATCGGAGTCTGTTGCCTCGACGCGTTCGAGCACCAGCAAGATACGACTCGCGACACGCGACCACAGCAGGGCGGTATAGGCCTGTTCAAGATCTGCCGAGAACGCGACGCCGCCCGTGAGGGGGCGAACCTCGTCCATTCCAAGGCTGCGCAACTCCTGGCCGAGAATCGTCTCAAGGCCCGTGCCGCAGGTCGCGTACAATTCCATGGAAGGTCGCCCGTCTAGTTCTTCGAGAAGAAGCCGTCGATGGGCGGCGGATCGCCATGCGAGCGGCCGGAGGGGCCTGGCATATCGTCATCGAGAAGGCCCGAGCCACCGAAAAGGTCGTCAAAACGCTCGCAACGCTCGTTAAATCCCTCGGCTAGCGCCCAATCCAGACCATAATCGGCACAGGTCTGCTCATCCTCGTACAGCAGGGCAAGGGCCTGCAGGTTCATCTCCTCGCCGCCAACCGCCTGAAGCAGCTCGTAGAGCTGATAGGCCGTCTCGGTCATGGGAATGGTCACCTCGAGCTCTTCGGCGGTGTCGAGTGCGACGTCAAGCATGTCGAGGAAGTTCGCGATATTGATGAGGCCCGTATAGTCGTGGCTGAGCACCTGCGGAATGTAGTCGATAAGGGCACGCGAGCCGCCCGAGGTTGACGCGAGCACGTTGAGCGCGTTCTTCTCGGGAAAGCCCGCGATGTGCGCGAGCGAAATCGCCTCGATGGCGCCCATGAGGGATCCGGCAAGCGCGATGATGCTGATCATGGCGGCGAACTGCCCATCGCCTGCCGCCTCCTGCGGCATGATGACGGGGGCCAGGTACGGGAAGATCGGCGAGAGCGTTTCCTGCGTTTGCGGATCACCGCCCACGAAGGCGATGGGCTGCTCGTGCTCGCCCACGCAGACGATGGGAGCATCGAGCACCTCGATGTCCGAGACGGCGGCGACCGCCTGAATCTCGCGGGCAAGACGCGGACTTGATATGCTCAAGTCGATGCAGAACGTGCCCGGATCCATGAGTTCAAGCAGGCCCTCATCGCCGAGATACAGGTTCTCGACCTCGGCCGTGGTGCGCAGCGAGGTGATGACGACCTGGCTGCCGAGCAGGGCCTCCATACGGTCGTCGATGAAGACCGCACCCACTTCGCGCAGGGCCGGGGCTTCGCGCGGGTCGTGACTCGCGACGACGACATCGAACCCGCTCATCTTGAGCTTGGCAATCGCTTCGATGACGGCGGGCTGCGCCGACCCGCCAAAGAACGCGATGCGCGTGTCAAGCGGACTGATCATCAATTACTCCCCACTGTTTATCTTGTTGGCAATGCGATCGGCAATGGAAATCTTCTCGCGGCGATCGTCGCCCCAGAACACGACGGCGACCATACCCGGGCCGACGTGCGAACCGATGACGGGGCCGATCTGACTGCGAATGGCGGGGATGGCGCCCTCGGGGCGATCGAGATGTTCCTCGACCCACTTGACGTCACCCTCCGCATCCGCCGAAGCCGTGAGCACGACGCCGTTGGACCCATGGTCATCGGCGTGGTTTTCGTCATAGCACTTGACCAGCGATTTGAGCGACTTCTTGCGGCCGCGGGCGACGCCGGTGAGGGAAAGGGCGCCATCGAGGTCGAAGTCGAGCAGCGGCTTGATGTTGAGCTTGGCGCCAATGGTGGCTGCCGCTGCCGGAATGCGACCGCCTCGACGCAGGTACTCGAGCTCGTCGACCGTGAACAGGCAGTTCACGAACCAGCGCGCCTCCTCGGCCCATGCTGCGAGCTGCTTTGCCGAAAGGCCACGATTGCGCTGGTTGATCGCCTCGTAGGCAAGCAAACCTTCGGCAATCGACGCGAGCTTGGTGTCGATCACGTATATCTCGAAATCGGGATATTGCTCCCTGATGTCGCTGACAACCTGCTCGACAAGCCCGAAGGTGCCGGAAAGCGCAGAGCTAAAGCCAAGGTACACCGTCGGCATGCCATCCTTGGCATAGGCCTCGAAACGCTCGGTGATTTCGGAGACGGGAACCTGCGCCGTTCCCGAGACCTCGCCCTTGCGCATGCGGTCGTAGAACTCCTTGGCGGTCATGCTCTTCCACATATCGTCGAAGTGCTCGCCATCGTTCATGTTGAACGGGAACTCGAGAAGATCGACCTTGGCGTTGTCGATAATCTCGGCGGGAAGATCGCAGCACGAATCGAGAACTAAGCGGCACTGAATCTTGTCTTCTGGCATCGGATGCCCCCTTCTTACTTGCGCGTGCGGGAACTACCCCGCATCGCATCTGTAGCTCTAATCATAGAGCGAACTGTTCTTCCCCGTGGCAATGACCATCTCGTTGCGACGGTCAAAAAGCCCGCGTTCGATGCCACACGGATACTCGTGCGGATTCATGAAGCGCTTGATCGAATCGTCCAGAAGCGCAAACTGCTCGGTGCAGCGCTTTTGCGCCCTACGTGCGGATAGGTCGATATCCTCGACCTTGCCATCGGTGACGAGCGGCTTGAGCAGCGTCTCGAAGCGCCCCTCCACCTTCTTGCGACGTGTTGCATCGAGCGGATCTACCATGACGGCTTCTGCAGGCAGCTCGTCGTGCACGTCAACGATAAGATCACCGGCCAAGTGGCCATCCGCATCGAAATAACGACGCACGTCAAGCACGCCGGGAATGGTGCGCTTGTAGAGCTGTTCGGAAATCTTGAGGCGCGGCGTCCACTCCTCCTGCCCCGGCTCGCGTATGGCCGAAAGCTTGTAGACGCCTCCCAGAGCGGGTTGCCCATAGGCGGCAGCCAGATGCGTACCCACGCCCAAGGCCGTGTACTGGGCCTTTTGGTCGTTGAGCGACATGATCGTGTACTCATCGAGGTCATTTGAAAGCACGATGCCCACATCGAAGAGCCCGGCCTTATCGAGCATGGAGCGGGCCATCTTTGAGAGCCACGCCAAATCACCCGAATCAATGCGAATGGCCTGGAGCTTGTGCCCATCGCGCTCGAGTTCGCGAGCGACAATGATGGCGTTGCGCACGCCCTGCTCCACATCATAGGTATCCACGAGAAGCGTGCAGTTATCGGGCATCTCAGCCGCGTATGCCCTGAAAGCGGAGAGCTCGTCGGGAAACGACATGACCCACGAATGCGCATGCGTGCCGCTCACGGGAATATCGTAGAGCTTGCCCGCAAGCACATTTGCAACAGACGCGCATCCGCCCACATAGGCAGCGCGCGACGAGGACATGGCGCCGTCAGGGCCCTGCGCACGACGCAAGCCAAACTCGGAAACGGGGCGTCCCTCGGCTGCCCGACAGATGCGAGCGGCCTTGGTGGCAATGAGCGTCTGGAAATTGACGCCGTTGAGAATGGCGGGTTCCAGGAGCTGGCATTGCAGCAACGGCCCCATCACGCGCACGAGCGGTTCGCGCGGGAAGACGGGTGAGCCCTCGGGAACGGTGCAGATGTCGACAGACAGCTCGAGATTGCGCAGCCAGTCGAGAAACGCCGAATTGAAGAGCGGCGTCGAGGATGCGGTGGTGAGCGTCGCGAGATATTCGATGTCATCATCGGTGAAACCGAAACCGTCGATGAGCTCGGCGATCTGGTTGGCACCGCAGAAGATGCCGTAACCGCCTCCAAAGGGATTATCGCGATAGAACGAGTAGAAGCACGCCTCGGTATCGAGCTTGCCCTGCGACCAATATCCTTGAGCCATCGTGATCTCGTAGAGATCGGTCAACAGCGTCATGTTGCGTGCCATGTGCATCTCCCGCTTCGCGCGTGTTATTCGCTTGCCTTGCCCTCGCCTGGCTTGCCCGAACCCTGACCGT
>USOR01000071.1 GCA_900556425.1 uncultured Coriobacteriaceae bacterium | reverse complement strand
GCATTCCCGCAATTCCACCGCCGACGACCAGAACGCGTTTCGTAGGATTGGCTCTTTCATAGGTGAGTTCGTATTCGCGCCCGACGCCAGGGTTTACGAGACAACGAACGGGAATTTGGCAAATCGAAGCAGAAGTGCAGCCTTGCAGACAACCGATGCAGTAGTTTATTTCGTCGAGCCTCTCCTCACATGCCTTTTCGGGCATATGAGGATCTGCAAGAGAGCCGCGCGCGATGCCGACCATGTCACAGTATCCCATGTCGATTAGCTGATCAGCCATCATGGGGTCATTGATGCGATTGACGCCGAGGACGGGGATATCAACGATCTTCTTGAGCTCTGCGGCGTTTCCGATAGTCCATGCGTTTGGCAAAAACGACGTCGCGACTTGGCCGGCAATATGGGAACTATAGACGCCGTTCGAGCAATTGATGGCATCCATTCCCCATTCCTCGAACATCTTTGCAATCATTCTCGATTCAGCAATGGCGCGCCCCGATGCCGTCTCCTCGACTGCCGAAAAGCGCACGGTAACGGGGAAATCTGGTCCGACGGCACAGCGCACTTCGTCGTATACCTCATGCGCAAAGCGCATGCGGTTGGTGAAGCAACCACCATATTCATCGGTTCGCTTGTTCTCGTAAAATGACATGAATCCGGCTATGAGATATCCATTACCCGCATGGATTTCGACACCGTCAAAACCCGCTTCTTTAGCACGCTTTGCCGCAGCACCGAAATCCCGGGCAATCTGATGAATCTCTTCGATGGTCAGCTCACGAGGCATCTCTCGATTCCAGGGACTTGGAATGGGCGACGGTGCGACAGGCTGCATTCCGCCATTCACGTCATGGCTTGCCTGACGTCCGGCATGATAGAGCTGGCAGAACACCTTGGCACCATGTGCATGCACGGCATCTGTCATCGCCCTGTGGCCCTCGATTTGATCATCGCAATACAGACCCGCAACGTGCCTGTAACCTCCGGCGTTACGATTGACCGCATAGTCTTCCGTGATGATAAGCCCATAGCCGCCCTTCGCCTTCTCTTCATGATATTTGACGTAGCGATCGGTGGCGTATCCCTCATCAGTGCATAAGCTCACGACCATGGCCGTGACGGCCATCCTGTTCGGAATGGTGCAACCGTTGATGGCAATCGGAGTAAAAAGCTTGTTGTATTTCATCGTCACTCCCTACCTAAGCTGATAACGCGCGGCATTTCCATCCTGCATCGTGGGTGTCTTTGAGTTTTCGGTGGCATAGCTATGGCGCATAATTACATGTGAGATGTCGTCATTCGCCAGCTCCATTATGCGCGGGTATGCCATCATGGCCTGATACTCGCTGCCGGCGCATTCCGCTTGCCACAGATAGTGGTCTGCGACATCGGGAATACCCATGATGTGGGCTTCTCGCGTCGCGAGGTCACCAACGTCAACATAGTCCCCGTCGAGAGTATGCACCACGACAAGCTGGTCACGGACAGAGTGACAGTTATCCATGGCAATCACGTCGATACCAGGCAGCAGTTCCTTGACATCCCCATCAAGCAAAGTCATGCGACCTTCGTTGACAAGCTCGCGCGCGCGTTTCAGATCGTTCTCGTCAGCGACGGCTGGCATGAGCATTGGTGCCATCTTTGGATCAGAGGCGATATTCTCCCAGGCTTCGAGCTCTGCTCTCTGGATATAGAAGTGCGCATTCGGAAAAAGCTCGAGGGCACCGATGTGATCCATGTGCGCATGTGTCAGCACGACGTCGGTCACATCTCCCGGTGCAATATCAGCAAGGGCCAAAGCATCCAGAACGTCATCCATCGTATCGCCCGCATTGAGCATCTCGAAAGTAGCTTGCTTGCCCGAATCATTCATGTTCGATCCGGTATCGACGAGAACGATTCTGTCACCATCGCGCAAGACCGTGATGCCAAATGAATTGGAAGTCATCTCGCCCTGCATATACCTGCCGTTGTATACCCAGTCCGCAGGTAACCCCGCATTTCCAAAGATGAGTACGTCGATTTCGTAATCTACCCTCATGCTGATCCTCCTCATACTTGCTAGCAAATCTCATACGGACCCTGAATACAAGATACGTTCGCCAGTCATCAGGCTACAGAGGGCACGAAAAGTCGAACGCAGACAATATGCAGGTCAGTAATGAATAGCTGTTTCGAATTTGGAAACAGAAGGGTTCTCGCAATGAATTTCAGGTTATTCCCTAAAGAGGCCAATCCATCATTTTTGACGCTTATCTCATAGTACGCCAGGGGGTCCAGCCCTCCGACACATGCGACGCCACGAAGCTAGTCCCGCAGGAAACCCGTGCATTTGCCGAGTTTCCCACGTCGACATACGCCGCTGCCAGTGGAATGTGCAAAAGGGTCAGACCCTTTTGCACCGGGGCGACTGCACACGAAGCCGCAAGCAAGAGGGGCAGCCACAATGGCTGCCCCTCCCCTGCTCGAAATATACGGAGCAAGCAGACTTACCAGGTGAGGTCCTCGGCTTCTTCCTTACCGCGGCCCGTAAGCTTGTCGAGCATCATCTTGTGCTCGATCTGCGCGGCGATCTGCTTGGTGTGGATGACCGCATCCGGATTGACCGAGATGGAGTCGATACCACTCTTGATGAGGAACTCGCAGAACTCCGGATAGATGCTCGGGAGCTGACCGCAGATGGACACGGTCTTGCCGTCCCTGTGGGCGACCTCGATGAGATGGCGGATGGCACGCTTGACGGCGAGGTCGCGACCATCGGCGACGTCCTGGATGATCTCGTTGTCACGGTCGAGGCCCAGAATCAGCATGGTGAGATCGTTGCTGCCGATGGAGTAACCGTCGACGAACTTGTTGAACTGGTCGGCCATGATGATGTTGCTGGGAATCTCGGCCATGAGCCAGATCTTGAAGTCAGCACTGCGCACCAGGCCTTCCTCGGCCATGATGCCCGTGACGATCTTAGCCTCTTCGACGGTGCGGCAGAACGGAATCATGACCTGGAGGTTCTTGAAGCCGTACTCGTCGCGGACCTTCTTGATGGCCTGGAGCTCGAGCTTGAAGGCCGGGAGATACTTGGGATCGTAGTAACGCGACGCGCCACGCCAACCGAGCAAGGCGCTCGGCTCCTCGGGCTCGTACTTGTCGCCGCCAGTCAAACCGCGATACTCGCTTGATTTGAAATCGGAGAGGCGCAGCACGACCTGACGCGGAGACAGGGCACTTGCGACCTTGCGCATACCCTCGGCGAGCTTCTCGACGGCCTCGTCGGCACGACCGGTCTCGATAAGGTGCATGGGATGCTCGTGGATGAAGGTGGTCCAGATGAACTCCTCGCGCATGAGGCCCACGCCATCGCACGGAAGCTTGCCGTGCTTCTCGGCAAGATCGGGGTTACCGAGGTTCATGTAGATCTTGGTGCCCGTGACAGGTGCCACGTAGGCAGCAGCCGCAGGTGCGGCATCGGCGGCAGGTGCCTCGGAGACCATGCTCTTGACAATACCGGCGTACACGGTGCCGTTGGAGGCATCGACCGTGATCTCCTGGCCGTCCTCGATCGAGGCCGTGGCCTCTTGCGAGCGGCTCGCCGTGCCGACGATGCAGGGAATGCCCATCTCGCGGCTGACGATGGCGGCATGGCAGGTCATGCCACCGGCGTCGGTGACGATGGCGAGCGCCTTCTGCATGGCGGGAACCCAGTCGGGAGCGGTCATTGTGGTGACGAGAATCTCGCCGTCCTTGAACTCGTCGATGAGGGCGGGATCGGTGATGACGTGTGCCTTGCCGGCAACCTTGCCGGGAGAGGCCGGGAGACCGGTGACGATGACATCGAGGTTTTCCGTCCCGGCGGCATCAGCCTCGCTCGCGACTTCGCCATCGGCCTTCTTGCGCGACCAGACCGTCTCGGGGCGGGCCTGGAGCAGCCAGACCTTGCCATCGCGCTCGTCGATGCCCCACTCCATGTCCATGTAGCAACCGTAGTGCTTCTCGAGCTGCTTGGCGTAGTCTGCGAGCTCCTTGATCTGCTCGTCGGTGATGACCTGCTGCTTGCGCTCGTCGGCAGGAACCTCGACTTCCTCGACATCGCCTTCGGGCTTGCGAATCATCTTGATGTGCTTGTCCGAGATGATGCGACGCGTAATCTCACCCGTCGCCTTGTCAACGACGAAGTTGTCGGGCGTGACGGCACCCTGCACGACCATCTCGCCCAGACCGTAGGAACCCTCGATGGTGACGACCTTGTCGTTGCCGTTGGTGACATCGAGCGAGAACATGACGCCCGCGGCCTTGGAGAAGACCATCATCTGGACGGTCGCGGAAAGCGCGATGGACAGGTGATCGAAGCCCGTCTTCTCGCGATAGTAGGTGGCACGGTCGGTGAAGGTGGAAGCGTAGCACTCTTTAATCTTCTGCACGACCATATCGGGGCCATGCACGTTGAGATAGGTATCCTGCTGGCCGGCAAAGCTGGCATCGGGAAGGTCTTCTGCAGTGGCAGAGGAGCGCACGGCGACGAACGGATCATCCACGTGCATCTTGTTGCCGAGTTCGGCGTAGGCGTCCTTGATGGCCTCGACAATGTCTGCGGGCATCTCCTCGGCGACGATCATGGCACGAATGTTATCGGTCACCTCACGCAGCAGCGCGGAGTCCTCGACGTCCGTGAGCTTCTTGAGCTCCTCGCGGATCTCCTTGTCGAGGCCCGTCCTTTCCATGAACTGACGGTATGCGTATGCCGTGGTGGCAAAACCATAGGGTACGGGGACATCGGTCTCCGAAGTCATCTCGCCCAGAGAAGAGGACTTTCCGCCTACGATCTCGACGTCCTCGCGGCGAAGCTCGTCGAACCAGAGAACATATGCCTTGTCACGATCCATCTTGCCTATCCTTTCTTTCATGTCGGAGAGGAAGCGGTGCATTGCAAAGTGCGAGAATCCCCGTTTCCAATGTTCGATATTATAGGGTATTTGAAACGCCTTTGGTCCATGACCCTACACGGGAAGAACGAACGAGCCGTGGGGAGACGGAATACGGGGGAATGCGGCATTGTAGTGACGCAGTATCTCTTGTGCCGTCTCCTCGATAGCGCGGTCTTTCGTGTTGATGATGACGCAACCGAGCCCGCGCATGATGGTACGCGCGCGGTCGAGCTCCAACGTCACGGCATCGATGTCCGCATACCTCGACTGCCCCAATTGGCCACCCATGCGCGTCTTGCGCACGCCGACGAGCACGGAGGGATCGGTGATGAGACCGAAGAGACGCTCGCGGTCAACTTCGTAGATCTCTTTGGGAAGCTCGAGGCCCTCG
>USOR01000070.1 GCA_900556425.1 uncultured Coriobacteriaceae bacterium | reverse complement strand
ACGTCCACCTTCTCGCAACCGACGAGATAGCCGCTCGTAACCTCACCGGCGCAGTTCTTGGAGGTAACGGCACTCGGAGCAATGAGGTTGTTGGCACCACCGCGATCAAGACCGCCATAGCCAGCAACGATCGTATCGGTGCGAGCACCGTGATCCTGATAAACGACGCCAGGCATGATACGCTCGGTCACGTAAACGCCGCCCAGGACGCTTCCGCGCTCGTTGAAGATGCGAGCCACATCGCCGGTCTTGACCCCCATACGCGCCGCATCGACGGGATTTATCCAAAGCGGCTCGTACTTGTAGCCATCCGGGCCGGTAATCTTGCACGTCTGGATCTCGCGGAACCAGGTGACATCGTCGAATTGTGCGTGAATGCGCCAATGCGGATGATTGCTCACGAGCAGGAAGGGATACTTCTTGGCACGCTCAGACGTAATACGATCCTGATGCTCGTCACTTTCCTCGACCCAGCGGGCAATCGGGCCACGTTCCTGGTCATCGGGAAATACCTGAGCAAGCGCTGTTGAGTAGTACTCGAGCAAACCCGAAGGCGTAGAAAGCGGCGCCAGCGCAGGATTCTCGTAAAACGTTATGAGGCCGGCAGGTTCCTCACCCCACCACGGGCGCGTGGGAATGACGTAAGACTGGACATCCTTGAATTCCTCGAAGGTCATCTCCTTGGAGGCAACATTCGACTCGAACCCAAGCCTAATCCACTCATCGTCCGAGCGGTCATTCTCGGAATACCTATCGTAAATGTTCTCGAATGCCGACTCCGTGCCATAAAGATCGTCGAGCCGCTTGGCAACCATCTTGGTGATTTCCATGTCGGAATACGATTCGCCCATGGGCTCGATGGCGTTCTCCTCGTAGAAAACGACATTGTAAGCGCCATTATCACCATCCGTCGCGATGTCCGTCTCCTCGAATTTGGTATTGACGGGCAGCAACATGTCGGCGAAGTTGCAATCGTTTTCCATCCATATGTGCTGGATGAGGTAGAATTCGATGTTGGGGTTGCGCACCGCATCCTGGAAGTTATTGCCTCCATTCCAGCACGTTGTCCAGCATGGAGCGTCCGACCAAATCATCTTCACGCCCGCATCACCAGGCAGGGGAAACTCGAAGGGCCCAGTGAACTGGTCGTCACGCGGCAAGCCGCACGCCAGATGGCTATACCACTGGATGTTATCGCCACTCAAGCCCTGCGGAACCATCGTCTTCGGAATCTGGTTTTCGCGCCAGATATCCTCGCGGCCGCGATAGGCACCGCCGACATTCGGAATCTCCTCGCCACCGGGAAAGATGTTGACCTCCTTCGAGCTGAAGAGCGCGAAATCAGTGAACAGAATTTGATTGCAGCCAGGCTGGCCTAGGCCCTGCATGCCAAGGAGCGCGACCTCGAGACGCGCAGGCTCATGACTGAACGCAGCGCGAATGTAGCTTCCTCCGTTGCAATGGCCGATGGATACGCGATGCGAGGCCCAGTAGCGTGCAAGGGCCTTGATGGTGTAGGACGGGACACCGCAACGAGCCTCTGCCCACTTGGGAGTCTTGGGAATGCCATCCTCGCCGCCCATGACGTAGAACGCCCAATTCTCAAAACCTACGGAATGGGTACGCAGGTATTCTTCATCGTACGTGCCCTCGGTTAGCCATACATAGGCTATGGCAAGCTGAAGCGCGGCATCGGTATTAGGGAGCACCGGAATCCATTTGTCAGCATGTGCCGCATTGGAGTAGTTCACGTCCGGTACGATGTGAATCTGCTTTACGCCCAAGTCGGTCAGGAAGTACTGGTAGCGTACCGGCATCTGGCTTCCCCATCCATTTGGCGTCGTCTCTGGATCGCCGCCCCACATGAACAGGGCATCTGCATTCTCCGCGACGTCAACGGCGAGGTTCGTCTGTACGCAGGTATTGCCGAAGGGGTCCATACCCCAAATGTGCTTGGCACCCCAATACCAGCCTTCCCAGCTATCAGCCTGACGGCATTGGAATGCGTAGTTTCCGCTTCCAATGCGTGAAAGCAGTCGTGTCTGGCAGCCATGCGTACCATGCAGGATCTTTGCCTCGCCATGGCCATCGGCCTGTGCGTAAATGGATTTGACACCATAGTCGCTGACGATGCGATGAATCTCCTTGGCGATGATGTCGAGCGCCTCGTCCCACGAGATGCGCTCGTATCCACTCACGCCACGCGTCTCCGGATGGCGTTCGCCTTCGGGATCCCAATCAACGCGCTTCATCGGATACAGGATGCGGTTCTTGGAATAGACGCGCTTCTTGTATGCGAGCTGCATGGGTGTCAACGTAGTCTTCGTGCCTGGCTCAAAAACCTTGTCATCGACGACAATCTGCCACGGATTCAATCGATCCATGCTGCCCGTACTATCAAAGTGATAGGGACGGATGCGCGTGACCTTGCTCTTGTCCTCGGGCACATCCACATCGCAGATGTTCGACACGAGGCCCGTAGCGCAGAATCCTATTCCCTTGTGCACCGTTTTCTCTGTCTTGCTCAAAGCTCTCTCCCCTCTCAATCATTCACGAGTTTCAAAATGAACACACCGAGTCAATCACTCGTTAAACTCGCCCTTGATGAAGTAATCGCCGGAATCAGAGATGTCGCTTGCCCCCTCGAACCCGGGGACTCCCTGCGGTGGCGTCGGCGGCGTGAGTCCGGCCATTACCGACCACTTCCTTCCTTTGGGGTTTCGCTTGGGTAGCTTGCCCCTTTTGGTTGTGAACACACTGTCCTCGAACATGTGACCCTCCTTCGTATCTACCTATGGAGAACACGGGCTTACCCTTCTTCCATCGTAGAAAGCGCACGCATGCCAAGACAGGGGGCAAAAAAACGACCCACGGACAAACATGCAGGTCGCGACTGAATCAACTATTCGATTTTGGATGCAGGTGGCCCATGCGATCAGCCGGTGATGGATGCAAACGCCTTCTTCAAATAGGTGATGATATGTGCCCGGCTATATGATTGCTCTGATTCCTTGAGCCAGAAGAGCTTGAGCGGGACAGTGAAGCCGGATTCTTCCTCTTCCTGCACGCTGAGGAATCGGATGCGATCACCGTAATTCGAACGGTTATGCTCCATGACCATTCCAATACCCGTGCCTGCCTCGACGTTTAAGAGCATGGTTTCCACATCGTCGAACCGCGGATGGTTATTGTATCCGGATAATTCTCCAAAAAGCGCTTTGAGATGATCCCGTACTACGGGCATGTAATCCAAACTCGGCCCCATCATGACCTCGCCTTCCAAGTCGACAAGTTTCACTTTGTCAAAAGCGGCAAGCGGATGCTTCTTGCTAACGGCCAGAAGAAGTCGTTCCTCCTTGAGCAACAGCGAATTGCATTGGTTTTCGAATGCGTCGTCCTGCGCGATTGTCACAGCCGCATCGATGCTGCGGTCGAGCAATGCCGTTTCTATTTCGGCTAATGACAGCGAGACGGGCTTGACCTTGAAATGCGACGCCTTGCGCTTCATCCATGCATTGAGGGATTTGATGTACGACCGCGCGGCCGGCAGCCAGTAGCCGAGGACAACCTGCTGCTCTGCCCCGTGTTTTATGGCGTCGACGCGTTCCACTGCAGCCAGGTACTCGTTTACGATAACACGCGCATCACGCGCGAACGACATGCCGCAACGGGTCAATTCGGGAGGATTACTCGGACGCTTGACGAGTTCGGCGCCCAGTTCGGTTTCGATTGCCGCTATGTGCTTGCTCAGACCGGATTGCGACACATGGCTCAGGACAGCGGCTTCCGAAAAACTTCGGGTGTCGACCAATGCCAGGAATTCTTCAAGATGCTCTATTCTCATTATTTCCAACTTCCCTACCAAACGATAGCTGTAACGCCAGATGAAGATGACACGGACTTGGCGCAATCCAGACTTCACTGATCTTCTGGTAAACCATGGGAAACGTTGCATCGAATATCGGCAGAACGTCCACAGCAGCAGCCCTATGCAAGCACTCATGCTCCTTTGCATTCTACAGGATGCGCGAAAAGCTCATAGCAAAAAGCGCCTGCGCACCTCTGGCAGGCATGCAGACGCTTTGATTATAGGCGAATTATGGGCTGATATGAACGTGACGCGCTCGAGCACCTACATCATCGGCATAAGGACATCATCGTACCAGTCGACATAGATCATGCGTGCGTCTGATCAATGGGCTCGTCGGCTTCTGGAGCATAACCGCAAATGATGTTCGTGACGGGATCGTACAGAGTTGTGAGAACCATGCCCACGGTCAGAATGATGATTATTGCCGGCAACATGGCAAAGTCCATGGAGCTAAACCAGCAAAATATCACGAGAAACATGACTGGAATCATGTTGAACCACGTCTTCATCGTCAGGCGCAAATGGAAAGCGAGCATCACAATCGTACCGAAGAAGATTGCGCAGAAGAATCCGAGTGGGAGGATTCCCGTTTGCTCGGTCACGAAGTTGCAGAGGAAAAACATCGCGAATGCCCATACCCAACCTGCGAGCTCGCTGCAGCACATCGCCGGAATATCGCGGAACTTATGCTGAACGCAATTCGCAACGGTAAACCCGGCGAAAAGAACGTAAACCAATTGCGGGTACCCCGCGAGGACAACGCCAACGCTACCCAACCCACACAATGCGGCCTGGATAAGGATGTTGACGATCATGCGTTTGTCAAATTTCATCAGTATTCAACTCCTAGAGAAAAGCCGGCATGCAAGCGGAATCGCATGCCGGCAACAAAAGGTGTTAGGCGTAATAGCCGGCTTGCAGTCCTTCTTCGCCCGCAATGAGCGCATCTCGCGGTTCCACGGCATCGCCAATGACAACAAGTGCGTCGCCGAGATCGGAAAGCTCCGCCACTAGTTCGTTACGTGATTCGTAGCCCATTGCAATAACAATCCAATCGGCAGGCTGAAGGGTCTCGTTGCCTTCATGGGAAAGCACAACGCCTTCATCCGTTATCTCGACGATTTGCCGTCCGAGGAGAAAATGCACCCAATGCTCCTCGCAGAACCGGCGCAGCGGAATCTGGCGGGCACCCTCTCTATCGGCTATGGCATACCGTCGCGCGACAACCGTTATGTCGCCGCGCTCCAAATCGGCAAGATGTGCAGCGGTCTCGACTCCATTGGAACCGCCACCAAGGATGACGATCCGGCCCTCCGGATTCCTCGTCCCTCGCAGAATCTCCTCGGGGTAAATGACATGAGGCTTATCAATACCCTTAATGTCTGGCACCTTTGGAGCAGCGCCTGTGGCAATGATGACCTTGTCGGCGCCAAACGCGCGGATATCCGCGGCGG
>USOR01000069.1 GCA_900556425.1 uncultured Coriobacteriaceae bacterium | reverse complement strand
CGACCTCTGCCTTTGCAGTCGCATAATCTTTGTATTCGCCCAGAACAACAGAATCCGATGTGCTAGCACCCAGCAGGATGCCAATGACGGAATACGTGCGTTCTGAAATCATTTTCACTGCCCGTACCGCAGCGACATGATAGAGGGCATCTTCATTTTGTGTACGAACCCACATCGTTTAAGCCCCTCTCTTATGCACCAAATTCATTCTGAACGGTTTCCAGTGCAGCAGCAATGACCTTATCCATGTCATAATACTTATACTGACCCAGACGGCCGCCAAAGATGACATTCGGAACGGTTTCTGCCAGCTTCTGATATTCCTGATACATCTGGTTATTCCGTTCGTTGTTGACCGGATAATACGGTTCATCTCCCTTCTTCCATTCGGAAGAATATTCTCTGGAGATGACGGTTTTCGGCTGCTTGCCGAATTCAAAGTGCTTGTGTTCAATGATTCTGGTATACGGAACTTCCCGTTCGGTGTAGTTCACAACCGCATTGCCCTGATAGTTTTCGCAATCCAGCACTTCGGTTTCAAAGCGAACGCTGCGGTATTCCAAAACGCCCAGCTTGTAATCAAAGAAGGCATCAATCTGTCCAGTGAAGACGGTCTTGTCTGCAACGTCCGGATGTTCCTTGATAAATTCGAAGTAGTCCGTATTGGTCAGGATGTCTGCACCTGCAAGCATCTTTTCCACAATCGGGGTATAACCGCCAATCGGAATGCCCTGATACCGGTCATTGAAGTAGTTGTTATCGAAGACGAGGCGCACCGGCAGGCGCTTGATGATGAAGGCGGGCAAATCCTTGCAATCACGCCCCCACTGCTTCTCCGTGTACTCCTTCACGAGCTTCTCGAAGATATCGCGACCGACAAGCGAGAGCGCTTGATCTTCGAGGTTCTGCGGGTCGGTGATCCCTTCAGCGGCCTTCTGCTGCTCGATCTTCTCGCGCGCTTCATCGGGCGTACGAATGCCCCACATCTTCGAGAAGGTGTTCATGTTGAAGGGCAGGTTGTACAGCTCGCCATGATAGTTGGCTACGGGCGCATTGATGTAGTTGTTGAACTCAGCGAACTGGTTCACGTAATCCCAGACGCGTTTGTCGGAGGTGTGGAAGATGTGCGCTCCATACTCGTGAACGTTGATGCCATTGACCTTGCGCGTGTACACGTTGCCGGCGATATGGTCGCGCTTGTCGATGACGAAGCAGCTCTTGCCCGCCTTTTTCGCCTCATGCGCGAACACGGCACCCGTGAGGCCGGCGCCGACGATCAGATAATCATATTGAGCCATGAATAATCTCCTTCTCGAAAGTGCACGCGTTCAAGCATAGCGCAGATTATCCCCGACGCGAAACGCGATCCTCGAGGAATATCTTGCGCGTAACGAAGTTGAACACCATGACGAGAACGGTCGCCACGAGCTTGCCAGCCCATGCGGGCACGACAAAAACGCCCGAGCATAACCAGAGTATGAGCTGGTTGAGACCGAGGCCGACAACGCTGAGCACGAAGAAGATCACGAACTGCTGCGTGCGGGTCTGGCCCTGCTTGCCTGCAAACACGTAGCGCATGCTCGCCATGTAGTTGAAGACGGTCGAAATGGTGAACGAAACGGCAGAGGCGACGAGGTAATTGACCCCGAAGACATAGTCCATGAGCAGGAATAGCCCGTAGTCAATGCAAAAGGCAATGACGCCGACAATGCCGAACTTAGCAAACTGGACGGTGAGCTCTCGTAGATAGGTATTCATGGATATATATTGTATCCAGTTTCAATAAAAGGGCGGCGTGTCATAGAATAGGCCTACAAGCGAACGGTAATCATAGGAGAGGTTCCGTGGCTTCATCCACCAAGCAAATACACGAGGCACGTGAGCTTAACGGCCGCATATGCGATGTGTACTACCAGGACTTCGACGCGAAGCTTTCGTTCGTGGTCCCCATCTACAACGCCGCCTACACCCTCGAGTGGGCACTCGGGTCGCTCTTTGCGCAAAGCTGCGACGGCAATGTCGAGATCGTCTGCGTAGACGATGGCTCGACTGATGACAGCCGCGAGATTGTCGAGCGTTTTGCCCGCGACCCCCGCGTCATGATCGTCTCGCATCGCGAGAACGCGGGCTACGGAGCCGCCATGAACGACGGCATCGCCGCCGCCCGCGGGGAGTGGATCGGCATCCTGGAACCAGACGACTACATCCTGCCCGGCATGGCCGCCAAGCTCATGGATGCGGCCGTGCACCATGATTGCGATATCGTGAAGACGCCCTATATCCGCGAGGTGCGCGAGCACGGTACGCTACGCGGAGACGCCCCCAAGGAGCACCTGCAGTGCAGCTATCGCCATCGCATCAACCCCCGGACCGAGGTGTTTACCATCACCGACCCGGGCGTGGTTCACATGCTGCGTCACCATCCCTCCATTTGGTCTGCCATCTATCACAAGGGCTTCCTCGAGGAAAACGACATCAAGTTCCACGAGTATCCGGGAGCGGGCTGGGCCGATAACGAGTTCTTCTACGACACGCTCTTGCGCGGGCGTATCGTCTACATAGACGAGCCGTTCTACGTGTACCGCGAGGAGACGCGTCAGGAGGAGGACGCCTTCGCGCGCAAGAACAAGACCCTGCCCTTCGATCGTTGGCAACTGATGGCCGACATCATCGAGCGCCTCGGCATTACCGACGAGGGCGTGCTCAAAAGCCACATCAGCAAGGGCTTCACCTACTTCAACGGCCAGTACCGTTCCAATGGCGATGACCCCCAAGTCCTCGAAGCGGCACATGCCATGTTCGACCGCATGGACCCCGCGCTCGTGGCAAGCGAGCCCAAGATCAACCCTGCCCTCAAAGCGCAATTCGCCGAGTACCGCGGTATACCCATCAAGAACTCGCGCCTGCGCTTTGGCATGGGCCTTGCGAGCGAGTTCGCTTACCGCGTGCGCTCCAACGGCCTCGATTACGCCATCCGCTGCACTAAAGACTATCTGTAGACCCCAAGGAGACACGAGTGAGCAACGCAAAGATCGCCGTCGTGACGCAAGCCGTGAAGCTCGCCGACGAGACCGCCGGCCTCAACCGCACCTCCTATATCGCCGAACTACTCGCCAAGGAGGGCTACGAGGTCGACTTGCTCACCTCGACCTTCCAGCATTGGGAGAAGAAGCGCCGCAATATCGTTGACCCCAAGTACCATGAGCTACCCTACGAGGTCATCTTCATCGAGGAGCCCGGCTATAGCTCCAACATCAATCCCGCGCGTATATACAGCCAGGGGGTCTTCAGCAAGAACCTGCGCCGCTACCTCGAGCGCTACGGGACGGATTACGACCTTGTCTGGTGTCAGATTCCGCCCAACAACATCGCAGCCGATGCAGGCAGCTTTGCACGCGAGCACGACATCCCCTTCGTCGTCGATATCAATGACCTATGGCCCGAGGCCATGAAGATGGTTGCAGACATTCCGGTGTTGAGCGACTTCGCTTTCAGCGGATTCCAGCGCGATGCGGCCATCGCCTACGCCTCCGCCTCGGCCGCCGTCGGTACCTCGCACGAGTACACGCACCATTGCCTGCAGGATATCCCGCATCTCACCGTATATGTGGGTGGCGATATCGCCTACTTCGACGAGGGCGTTGAGCGCCACACCCCCTCTATCACCAAAGGCGATGACGAGTTCTGGGTCATCTACGCCGGGTCGCTTGCCCGCAGCTATGACGTGGCGACGCTCATCCGTGCCTGCGAACTTGCAGAGCCCGTCATTGCCGAGGAGCTCGGCAAGCGGCTCAGCCTCTACATCCTCGGTGACGGCCCCAACCGCCCAGGCCTCGAGAAGCTTGCCGAAGACATCGATGCACCCGCCGTGTTCACGGGCTACGTGGATTACCAGATCATGGCCGCACACCTCAAGGCAAGCGATGTCCTCGTCAACTCGCTCATCAAAGGCGCCCCCCAGTCGATCGTCTCCAAGATTGCCGACTACCTGTGCGCGGGACGTCCCATCATCAACACGGGCGAAAGCCAGGAATTCAAGGACAAGTGCACGCAGGACGGCTTTGGCGTGAACGTCGAGCCAGAGAATGTGGCCGAGCTTGCAGGCGCCATCATCGCGCTCGCGCAAGACGAATATGCCTGCGACGAGATGGGCATGCGCGGCCGCAAGATTGCCGAGGCGCAATTCGACCGCCCCGTCGCCTATCGCGCAATTGTGGAGCTGGTCAACGACCTGCTGGGGTGAGCAGCCGCTAGATGCCCTGGCGGTAGGCCTCGCAGACTTCCATGACATCGCCCTGCATGCGGCCAACGCCCTTCTCGATCCAAAGGGCGCGCTCGCACACGCGCTCGACCTGCTCGATGGAATGCGAGACGAAGAGCAGCGTCGTCCCATGCGAGACGAGCTCCTTGATGCGGTTTTCGCACTTCTCCTGGAAGCGAAAATCGCCGACGGAGAGCGCCTCGTCAACGACGAGGATGTCGGGCGTGGTGACCGTGGCGATGGCGAAGGCGATGCGCGCGACCATGCCCGACGAGTAGTTCTTGATGGGCATGTCCTGGAAATCGCGAATCTCGGCGAAGTCGATGATGCTCTCGTATTTCTCGTCCATGAACTTCTTGCTGTAGCCCAGCAACGCGCCATTGAGGTAGACGTTCTCACGAGCCGTGAGCTCGAAGTCGAAACCGGCACCCAGCTCGATGATGGGCGCGATGGTGCCATTGACGGTGACCGTGCCATTGGAAGGCTCGAGCACACCGGCAACAAGTTTGAGAAGCGTGGACTTGCCGGAACCGTTGCTGCCGACGACGCCGTAGACCTCACCGCGGTTGATGGTGAAGGAGATGTCCTTGAGGGCCTTGAACTCCTCGAAGAAGAGCTCACGGCGCACGAGTTTGATGAAGTATTCCTTGAGGTTATTGAGCTGCTCGCTCGCGATGTTGAAGATCATGTCGACATGATCGAAGACGATGACCGGATCATCGCTCTTCGTACCCGGATCCTTCTCGACCCACGTCTCGGTCTTTTGCAATTCCTCGGCCATGGACTCCCCTACACGTACAGGATGAACTTCTTCTCGGTCTTACGGAAGACGAGAAGGCCGACGGCAAAAGTGATGACAGCCATACCCAGGCAGATGAGATGCTCCGTGCCACTGGGGAGGACGCCGTACATCATGATGTCGCGGAAGTAGGTCACGTAATGATACATGGGATTGAAGAGCATGACCTGCTGCATCCATGGCTCGAGCAGATCCATGGGGTAGAACAGCGGAGTGGCGTAGGTCCAGGCCGTGATGAAGACCTCCCAGATGTGGAAGACGTCGCGGAAGAACACGCCGAGGGCCG
>USOR01000068.1 GCA_900556425.1 uncultured Coriobacteriaceae bacterium | reverse complement strand
TCGTCCCAAGGCACGTAAAGCTCCTCATCCTTCTTGGCCAAGCCCGCCATGGGGATGTCGAGGCCGAGCTCGGAGAGCTCGTTTATAGCGGCCGTGAGCTGCGGCTTGCCACCGTCGAGAATGAGCAAGTCGGGCCGTGAGCCAAAGCGCTCGTCGGCCATGCGCTCGGGTGCGTAGCGGCGACGCAGCACCTCGCTCATCATCGCGAAATCGTTGGCCTCGCCGTATTCCTTGCGAATCTTGAAACGACGGTACTGCGACTTATCGGGCTTGCCATTGGTGAAGACGACCATCGACGCAACAGAGTAGTTGCCGTGGATGGTCGAGATATCGAAGCATTCGATGCGCATGGGCGGTTCGGGCAGCGCGAGGGCACTTTCGAGCTGCAGCAACGCGAGGTCGAGACGCTCCTCGTCGTAACGGGTGCGCATCTTGTGGCGCATGAGCGCATGCCTGGCGTTGAGCGCCGCAAGGTCGAGCAGCTGATTGCGCTCGCCGCGCTCAGGCACAACGACATGCACCTTGGCACCATGCGGGCTCGCAAGCCGCTCGGTGAGCCACTGCTCAAGCGGCCGGGTCACCTCTTCGGGCAGATGCTCGGCGATGACGACCTCATGTGGAAGCTCGGATGTCTGGTCATAGTACTTGGAAAGAAACTGGCCCACGAGGTCCGCCTCGGGCACGTTAAGGCCCTTGTCGAGGACGAAATCGTTGCTGATGATGATTCGGCCGTTTCGCACGACGAAAACATGCGCCGCCGCAATCGTCTCTTCGCGGAAGAATCCGATAACGTCGATGTTAAGCGGGCGCGAAAGCACGGCTTTCTGCTTCTCCTGCAGCGCCTTGATGGCCTCGAGGCGATCACGCGCACGCGCGGCATGCTCGAAATCGAGCTCGGCTGCCGCCTCCTTCATCTCGGCCTCGAGCTCTCCAACGAACTCGTCGCGCTCACCAGCCAGAAAACGCTCCACGCGGGCAACGAGCGGCGCGTACTCCTCGGGCGTGATAGCCGCGCAACAGGGACCCGTTCCCTTGCCAATGTGGTAGGCGAAGCATGCCTTGTCATCGGGCGTGGGCCATCTGCCCGCCTCGATCATGCGCGTCATCTTGCGATACTGCTCGCAGGACACGGCGCAAATCGGCACGATGCGTCGCACGGTGTCGATGGTCTCGCGGGCCGCACGCGCATCGGTGTAAGGCCCAAAATAGCGCGTGCCGCTCTTGTGCTTCTCGCGCGTGAACTTGATGGCAGGATATGCGGCGCTCTTGGTGATGGCAATGAAGGGATAGCTCTTGTTGTCACGATAGTCGACGTTGAAGGGCGGGTTGTACTGCTGGATGAGGTTCTTCTCGAGAACGAGCGATTCGGTCTCGTTGTTCACCACGATGTAGTCGAAGGATGCGACCTGCTCCATCATGAACGGGATCTTGAGCCGCTCGTCTTGGCCCGACACGTACTGCATCATGCGCGCACGCAAATCGACTGCCTTGCCGACGTACAGGATCTCGCCCTGGGCGTTCTTCCAAAGATAGCAACCAGGAGCCTCGGGCACGCCCTTCAGCTGCTCGCGCAGGTCGGGGACGGAGCTATTGTCCGCGCTGCTCGTCATGACGTGCCTCGTGTTCGGGGTCGATGCCCTCGGTGTCGTATATGACGTCACCACGCCCATGGCGCTGGCGCACCGGATGGAAAAGACCGATCTTGTACACGATAATGGCCGAGGCGATGAGCAGGAGAATGAAGATCACCATCTTGGCCGTCCCGCCGAGCACCCACATGAGCAAGGTGCCAACGCAAAGAACGGCCGTCCACAGATAGATAAGCAGGACGGCCTTGCGCTGCGAATAGCCACGCAGCAGCAGACGATGATGGATATGGCCGGCATCGGGCGTGGCGATGGATTCGTGCTTGCGCAGGCGACGCACGATGGCCGCAGCGGTGTCGATAATGGGAACGAGCGCCACGATGACGGGAACGATGAGTAGCGTGATCGAGAGCAGGCGCGTCGTGCCGACAAGCGAAACCGATCCAAGGAGCAAGCCGAGGAGCATGGAGCCCGAGTCCCCCATGAAGATGCTTGCCGGGTAGAAGTTGTAGATGAGGAAGGCACCGGCCACGGCGGCCGTGATGGCCGCGAGCAGCGCGGCCTCAGTCTGCTGCAAGGTCATGAACATGATGAAGAGCGTGATGGCCGCCATGCCCGTGATACCCGCAGCCAGGCCATCGAGGCCGTCGATGAGGTTGATGATGTTGATGAAGCAGACGAGGTATATGACCGTAATGGGATAGGCCCAGAGCCCGAAGTCGATGACAGCCGAGGATCCGGGAATCTGAAACGCGTGCAAAATGGTTCCCGTGCCTGCAATGATGCAGGAGGCAAACAGCTGCCCGAGAAACTTCACACCCGGGCCAAGGCTGCGCGCATCATCGATGATGCCCACGATCACGATGACCGCGAGGCCAACGAGCACACCGAGCGACCTGACGTTAACCTCACCCGGAATGTAAAGAGGACCATGCCAAAAGCCCACGCGCTCGCCGATGTATTCGATGATGACGGCAACGAGCAGTCCTCCGAACATGGCGACACCGCCCAGACGTGGCACGGTACGGCGATTGACGCGGCGAGGTCCTGGCTCGTCAACGATGCCACGCGCGATGGCAAAACGCCTGACAGGAGGAACGAAAGCAGCTGTCGCGGCAAAAGCGATGGCGAAGATCAGCAAGTAGTGTATCCACGTTTGCATGCGGCTAAGTATACGGCATTCTTATACGCTGCGTGGATACGAGCCGATAACCTTGACCTCTCGCATCTTCATGCGCAAGCAATTGAGGGCGACCTGGATATTGGGCTCGTCGGCATAGCCATCGATATCCATGAAGAACATGTAATCGCCGAGCTCCCGCTTGGTGGGTCGCGACTGCACCATCGTAAGGTTGACGCCGGCGAAGAAGAGCTCCGACAGGATCATCTGCAGCGTGCCCGGCCGGTCGGTGTTCATGAAAAGCGCAAGCGTGCTCTTGCCCGGCCCGTCATGCGCCACCGGTCCCTTGCCGATGATGACGAAGCGCGTCTGGCTGCTCAGGTTGTCCTCGATGGCTTCCTCGTAGACGTTGATGCCGCAAATCTCGGCGGCAAGCGGCGAGGCGATGGCGGCAACGCTCTTGTCAGCGGCGGCCATCTCGGCAGCGGCAGCCGTCGAATCGGCAAGGCGCAGCTGCCGATTGGGAAGGTTCTGGTTAATCCAGCGGCGGCATTGCCCAATGCCCTGCGTATGCGAAGCGATGGTCGTCACCTCATCGAGCGTGGCATCGGGATTGAGCAGCAGTGCCTGGTGGATGTCAATGGCGATCTCTCCGAGAATCTCGGCACGCGAAGTAAAGGCGAAGGCATCGAGCACCGCCGTAACCGAGCCCTCGAGGGAGTTCTCGATGGGGACAACACCATAGTCGGCCTTGCCGCGCTCGACAGCTTCGAAAACCTCGGGCAACGAGTCACAAGGCAGCGGCTCGTAATCGGCAGATAACGAACCGCGCTCGACGAGGGCGCGGACAGCCATATCGGAGAACGTCCCGGCAGGACCGAGAAATGCGTAGGTGAGCTTATGCTGAGACATGATGCGAGACCTTTGTTTAGCTTGCGATGACAGGGCATTTTAGCACAGCCTGGCAGACGCCTACTCCGCGCATAGCCACGCATCTCCCTGGCGTGCGATGAAGCCCTCGCGCTCAAGCTCGCACAGTATCGCCTGAGTCTCCTCAAGCGACGGCGCCTCGCGTCCGGCCCCCAGCTCGCTTCGCGCAAGGCTCTCGGCAAGCTCCTCGCTCGTGAGCACGTCATCGATGACGCAGCGCAGCAAGTAGGCACGTTTCTGGCGATGGCTGCCCTCGAACTTGGACTGTCGCGTATATTGCCTGCTCTTTCGCGTGGGATTAACGGTGGTCTTCTTCAAATAGGCACCGTAATCGAGCAACGCATAGTACCAATCACGCACATGTCGACCATCAGGGCAAGTTGCCTCGACAAGTGGAACGAGTTCCTTGTCAGACACGGTCTCGTGCTCACTGAAAAACTCGTGGATAAATACGGCACGCACGTTGGTCTCGAGGTACATGTCAGGCTGCTGAAATGCAAATATGCGCACACCCGCAGATGTCGAAGGCCCGATGCCCGGCAAGGCAAGCAGCGCCTTCTTGTCGTGTGGAATCTCGCCGCCGTATGTGGCGACGACTTCCTCGGCACAGCGCTTGAGATTGAGTGCGCGGCGGTTATAGCCCATGCCCTGCCAAAGTTCGAGCACGGGGGGCAGGGGCGCTCTCGCCAAATCGATAACTGTGGGAAAAGCTTCGAGCCACTGCTCCCAGCGCCCGAGCACACGGGCGACCTGCGTCTGTTGAAGCATGATTTCGGAAAGCAGGATCGCATACGGATCGAAGGTGTTGCGCCAAGGCAAGTCGCGATAGAGCTCGCGTCCGCGACTCCATACCGTCTCAGTGAATTCGCCGAGCCTCTCGGGCGACACGTCCATCTCTACGAATCCCAGTCGGCAATTTTCCAGCCACGGCGCTCGGCAATGCGCTTGAGCTTTTTGTCCGGATCCACCACGACAACCTCCTTGGCATGCTCGAGCATGGGGACATCGCTGTAGTGGTCGCTATATGCGCGCTCGAGCACCCAGCCATGCGGACCAAACTTGTCATCACATAGCTGCACGAGCAGGCGCAATTTCTCGCGGCCCTGAACGGGAACGCCCATGACCCGTCCCGTGTAATGGCCGTCCTTTTCCTCCATGATGGTCGATACCTGGCCATCAAATCCAAGCTCCTCGACGATGGTCGTCGTGATGGGTTTGAAGGACGCCGATGCCAGCACCACCTTCATGCCGTCAGCGCGGCACCGCTCGATCTCGCGAATCGCACCGGGGCGGATATGCTTGCGAATGCGCCTGTTGAAGACATCCATGATCTCGGCATCGACTTCCTCGACCGTCGGCTCGGTAAGCGCCGAGAACAGGAGCTCTCGTGGCGTGGATTCAACCAACGGCAGGCGCAGACGATAGCGAATACCCCATATGCCCATGAGAAAGGCCTTGTGTATGGGTAACTGACGATGGCGCAGCAGGCTCGTCGTGAGCTTGAGAGGCGACTCTCCGTCGAGAATCGTCCCATCTAGATCAAATGCGGCTACACGTATCAATGCGCCTCTCCCATACGTGAAATAACAAACGTGCGTGCGCATTATACGCTATGGGAGAGACGCCCGCTCGGCGCTAGTAATCCACCTCGTCGATGCAGTCGCTGAACTGCGAGTTGTAGAGCTCGGCGTAGAAGCCATCTTGCAAGAGC
>USOR01000067.1 GCA_900556425.1 uncultured Coriobacteriaceae bacterium | reverse complement strand
AGTGCGCCATGCTCGTTGGGTATATCGTCTTCGATGACTGCTTCGAGCAGTGCATCGAGAACACGCCCGATTTCGGGACCCTGAGAAACACCCGCATCGATGAGGTCACGACCGTTAATTGCAAGGTCCTTCACACCGAAGACGGGCTCGGCATTGAGTTGTTCGTCCATGAGCTTTTCGGCTTTGGCAAACGCTATGCTCATGGGGCTTTCCACCATCTGCCCGCGCCCGATGCCGCTTTTGTCGCAACGGCGGATGGCGAAGAGGTCCTGGGCGCGGTCGGGGCCATGCTTGAGCAGAAAGCGACGCATGGCCTTGGGAGTATCGGGAATCGAAAACATGTGATGACGCACTAGCTGCGTGACCGTCTCGCGTTCGGAACGGGACAGCTTCAGGCGGCGACAAACTTCTGCGGCGATGGGCTCGCCCACTTTCTCATGCCCGTAAGCATGCCCTTTGCCCTCTTCATCGATAGTGAGGCAGTGGGGCTTACCGATGTCATGAAGCAACAGCGCAAAACGCAACGTCGCATCCATGTCCGATGGTGCTGCCTCAAGAGCATGCAAGGTATGCTCCCATACGTCATAGCGATGGAAGGGGTTACGTTGGTCAAATTCGAACTCGGGCTCGAGCTCGGGGATGATGGTGAAGACCACATCGTTGTAGGCGCGCAGGACGTCGACGGCACAGGGTCCCTCAAGCAGTCCGCGAAACTCGATCCAGATACGCTCGACGGCAATATCGTCGAGCAAGCCCCGCAGCTCGTGCATCGCGCCCGAGGTCTCGGGCTCGATGACAAAGCCGAGTCGTGCGGCAAAGCGCAGGCCACGCACGATGCGCAAAGCGTCCTCGGTGAAGCGTTCGCGCGGATCGCCGACGGCACGCAGAATACCCGCCTCGAGGTCAGCTTGACCACCAAAGCGATCGACAAGACCACGTGAAGGATTGTATGCCATGGCATTGATGGTGAAATCGCGCCGTGCGAGGTCGCCATCGATGCGATCGAGGAACTCGATGGAATCCGGATGCCGCCCGTCACTATAGGTGCCGTCGGCTCGATATGTCGTGACCTCGAAGGGCTCGTGGTCGACGATGACGGTCACCGTGCCATGCTTGATGCCGGTATCGATTGTCTTGAAGCTCGCATCAGAAGCTACGACCTTGATTTGCTCGGGCTTGGCAGAGGTGGTGATATCCCAATCGGCAGGTGTGCGACCCATGAGCGCATCGCGCACGCAGCCACCCACCACGAAGGCCTCAAAGCCAGCGGCCTCGAGCGCATCCAGAATCTTGAGAGCTGACTGTGGAATATTCAGATGCAACATGCGAATATAATAACGCAGCTTGGTAATCAATGAGAAACAGGTGAAACGGCGACATGGGCCCAGACTTCAACAACGATGGCAGGGTCGATGGCTATGACATGGAGTACCTGGGTGGATCGGGATTCGGAGGCTGTGGCGCGGGATGCGGCGAGGCCTTCAAGCTCGGTTGCCTTATACCCGTGGGCCTGCTCGTCGCGGGATCAGTTGTCCTAACCTGCCTCTTCTATGCATGCACGGCGTTTTACAACATCTAATCAGGAGACACGGCGCCAGCGGGTGAGGCGGCGCTCGACGATATCGAAGGCCTCGTAGAGTAGCACGCCACGATACCGGCAAACATGCGCGCGTACTCAAGCAACGACCAGGCGTGCATGATGTAATAACCCAAACCACTCGAGCCTGCCATCGACTCGGCGATGAAGAGGATTGCGACAGCCGTTCCGCAGGTAATGCGCAGTGCGGTGAACAGATCGGGGATAGTCGCCGGGAAGATGACATCGCGGTAGATGGCGAACTTGCTCGCGCCGAGCGAACGCATGGACTCGACCGCACCTGTCGGGACATTCTTCGCGGCATCGCGCATCGTCACCATCATCTGGAAGAACACGGCAATGGCGATGAGCACGACCTTGCCCTCCCCTCCCAAACCGAAGAGGACGAAGAGCACGGGCAGAAAGACGATCTTGGGAACGGGATAGAGCACGTAGAGCACGGGCCCGAAGATGGCGTCGGCACGCCTGGAACGACCAATCCACAGACCAAGCGGCACGCCGAAAAGCGCTCCAATGGCCATCGAGAGCAGGATGCGACCGAGGCTCACCATGAACTCGGGGGCGATCTTGCCGATGTTGTCGGCAAGCGCGGGCAACGTCGCTGCCGGCGTAGGAAGGGCGGGCGAGCCAATGAGCACCGCGCACACCCACCACAAGACGATGACGAAGATAGTGCCCCAGACATATCCCAAGGTCCTACGCATGGCACCCTCCCTCGTCCTCATGAACATGCGATGCGTCGCGCAGCAGAGCGCGGATTTCGTTGCAAAGTTCGTAATATGCGGAGCTACCGCGATAGGCAACCTGGCCCATCGCGGGATTGTCGAGCACGCCGACCACATGACCGGGACGCGCGCTCAGCACGACGATGCGCCGGCCGAGATACACAGCCTCGTCGATGGAGTGCGTCACGAGCAGTTGCGCATAGCCTTCCTTATGCCAAAGCTCGAGCAGGGTGTCTTGCAGCTGCTCGCGCAAGAGCGCGTCGAGTGCGGAGAGCGGTTCGTCCATGAGCAGCAAATCGACATCGAGCGCGATGGAACGCGCCAAGGCGAGCCGCTGCTGCATGCCGCCGGAAAGCTCGCCGGGATAGGCGTGCGCGAAATCCGCGAGACCGACGAGGTCCAGGGCCTCGCGCGCCTTCGCCTCGCGTCGCTCGCGGTCAACACCGCGCACCTTGAGGCCAAGCTCGGCGTTGGCGAGCACCGTCTTCCAAGGCAGCAGGCCAAAGTCCTGCAAGATGAGCGCCGTCTTCTGGCGTGGCTTCGTGATGAGCTGACCATCGATAAACACCTCGCCACTCGAAGGGCGCACGAGGCCGGCGGCCATCTGCAAGGTGGACGACTTGCCGCAACCCGACGGCCCAATGATGGCAAGTGATTCACCTGCCTCCACGGCAAGGCTCAGGTTCTCGACTGCGAGCAGTCCATCAGCACCATGACGCCCATCGTCATAGCGCAGCGTCACATCACGAAACTCGAGTTTATGCATTGGACGTATCGTCCCGAGCACAAGCTGCCTTCTTCACGGCATCGGCAACGGCACTGGTCAATGGCACGCTAAATAATGGCTTGACGCCCGTGTGCAAGGCGGCGGCACCGAACATGAACGCCCGCGCGCACGCCGAGATGAGACCGCAATCCTCGAAGAGGCGCACGAGCTCGTCTTTGCGCAGGAATTCCTGGGTGCTCTCGTACAGCCAGTCATACTCCTTGCGATGCGAGATACCGCCACCGAAGAGCGTCATGATGTTTTTGTAGTAGAACTGGTAGAAAGGCTGAATGATGGTGCTTTCGGGCACGGAGGCATCGAGGCAGGCGACGCAGCCGCCAGGCCTCGTCACGCGAACCATCTCGCTCACGACCTGCTCGTAGTCGGGTGTGTTACGCAAGCCAAAGCTGATGACAGCAGAATCGAAGGTATCGTCATCGAAGGGCAGTTGCATGGCGTTTCCCTCGACGAGCACCACGTTGGGCAGACCCTTCGTGCGCTCGCGCAACGTCGAGCATGTGCGCGGAGAAGTCGAGGCCGCAGACAAGTACATCCGGATTGTCCTCGGCAAGCATCGCCGTGATGTCGCCCGTGCCGCAACACACATCGAGGACCAGGCCCGCACGCTTGGCGTTCGTGCAAGGCTTGAGCGCGGCGTCGCATAGCGCACGCTTCCAGAAACGGTGCATACCAAGGCTGATACGGTCATTTGCCGCGTCATAGCCATCGGCGATTGATTCGAATACCCCGTGCACGTGTTCCTTGGCCACCGCTTCTCCCTTCTCGCAAGTCACGGTGCTCCATAATAGCGGATTTACGTTTCGCATTCGCCACTTTGAACAATGTGGCCTACTAACTTGCCCCGCATTGTCATCTCGGCTGGACCGGCCATTGGGCGTCGTCCCTTTTGTCATCTCGACCGGAGCGGTCGTTAGACCGCGAAGCGGAGAGATCTCCTGGCGAGAGATTTCTCGACTCCGCTCACTTCGTTCGCTCCGCTCGAAATGACAAGTGGGCAGCGCATTATGCTAGATGAGCGAAACCATCATCGCCATGATGAGGGCACCGTTAAAGAAGAGGTTGGCCTTCATGATCGTACCCATCGCAGGTCCGCGCACTTCGTGTGTGAGCGGCGTGGTGAGCAGAGAGCGCATCGTACCGATACCGAACACGAGGGTGACGCATGCCGCCCAGAACCCAGCGCTGAAGTACCAGAACGCGCAGTGCAAAACGATGGCGATCCAGAGCACG
This sequence comes from uncultured Coriobacteriaceae bacterium, assembly GCA_900556425.1. Lineage (GTDB taxonomy): Bacteria > Actinomycetota > Coriobacteriia > Coriobacteriales > QAMH01 > QAMH01. The sequence goes on along the minus strand of USOR01000067.1, from coordinate 1,024 downwards.
ACAAAGACGCGATAGACGATGATGCTGCGTGCACGTCCGAGCACCACGGGCAGGGTCTTGCGTCCTACGGGAACATCGCGTTCGATATCGCAGTTGTTCTGGGTAGCCATGACCATACCGATGCCGATAACGAAAGGCGCAAGACACGAGACGAGGCGTAGCCAATCGACAGGCCAGGGTATGCCGAAGAGTCCGGCATCCGGATACGCATGCGCGGCGAAGACGCAGATATCTGCAAGCGGGATGAGCGCGCCCATGACGATGCCACTCACGAGTTCGCCAAGCGGAAAATACGAGATGGGCAACTTGCCGCTCGAGTAGCAGACGATGAACAGCGCGCCGACGACACCGATGACGAGAGGAATCGCGCTTCCCGACCAGATGACGCAGCTGGTTCCGCAGATGAGCGCAACGAGCATGTACGCAAGACCCAGTACGAGGACGGAGCGCGGGTTGGGATTGTTGTAGACGAGAACGGCATCGGTGGGATCGTCGGAGTTCTCGACCGTGTCCGTGCCGGCACGGTAATCTGCCCAGTCGTTGAGCGTGTTGACGGCTGACTGCGCAAAGACCGCGACGGCGAGCAGCAAGCACCAGATAAGCGGCGAGAAGTCATAGCCACAAGCGATAGCGTAGACACCGCCGAAGACCGTCGTGAGCACCGCGGGGCCGGGCCACGTATGTGGAGCCGCCAGACGCACGGCCATGAGCGGCGTGAGAGGCTCAAAGCTCATCGTCTGTGCAGGGGATGTCACCGTTTGCGCCACAATCGCCTACATGATGGTGAACGAGCCATCGGTCTCGTCATAGCTCACGTTCTTAGTGACATATCCTTTGGCGCTCATCCACGAAAGCACCGGTTCGATGAGTTCCGAACGAGGGTGAATAGGATTGCCGTCAGCATTGCGAGCCATCGGATACTCGCTGATGGGGTATGTTGCCGCAACCTGTTCGTTCAAATTTGCCTTTTCGATAAGGAGCGTGCGGTATTTCTCAGAATCGGCGTTGATGAGATTCGCCGCCT
>USOR01000066.1 GCA_900556425.1 uncultured Coriobacteriaceae bacterium | reverse complement strand
CGCCGAAAAGCGCATCGGCAAGCCGCTCGAGGCAGCCGTGACGCTAACGTCGGTGTTGTTGGTCGCATGCTGGGCGATGACGGAACCGAAGGCGTAGTAGGTGCCCGACTCGCCGCCGGTCACAAAACGCAGGCTGCCGCCGTTGTCTGCGCTGGAGCTAGCGCTCGAATTGTTGGAGCCGCCGCATCCAACCAGGGCAAACGAAAGTGCCATGGCCAAGGCGAGAACGCCTACGATGGAGACAAGCCCCTTCTTCCTCATTTTCACGTTAAACTCTCCTCTTCCCTTCGGGGACAAATCATGCATGATTCGGGCATACATGAGAAACTCTATGCATTATATCTGCAATCTTGTGGATGAAATGTTTCATTAAAGAAACAGATTACGGTTTGGTGGCGGGAGAGGGCGATTAGTCTTCGCGCTTCCCATCTTGCTTTATCGCTTTAGACGTATAATTACGCCAGCATATGTTGTCGAGACGATGATAGGGACGGGGAGCCACCATGTCGAAGAATATCTTGCTTGTTCATGCGAGTCCGCGCGAAGGTGGGAACTCGAGCATACTCGCCGATTGGTTCGAGCGTGGTGCGCTCGAGGCAGGCAACGAGGTCACGCGCATAAGCGTTGGGCATGCGAAGATTTCGGGTTGCATGGCCTGCGAGTACTGTCTCTCGCACGAGGGCGAGTGTATCAACAAGGATGACATGCAGAAGTTCTATCCGCTGTTGCATGAGGCCGATGTGATCGTGTACGCGACACCCATGTACTTCTACAACTTCCCTGCGCAATTGCGCGCCTTCCAGGACCGCATGTTCTGCGGAATTGGCAAGCCCTTTGGCATTACGCAGACCGCGTTGCTGCTGTGCTTCGAGGACAAGGACGAGACCACCTGCGAGCCTGCCGTCAACAGCTATCGCGTGGCGGCCAACTATTGCAAGCAGGAGAACCTTGGCGAGGTCATCATCAATAACGTGTACGAGAAGGGCGCCATCGAGGGAAACCCGGGCTTGCAGAAGGCCTATGAGCTCGGCCTGAGCATCAAGTAGACGAGGAGCGGCGATGAGCGAGAGGTCCGCGTCCATATTGGTTGTCGCAAACCCGGCCGCCGGCAATGGCACGGGGACGCAGGCCGCGCGTCGCGCCATGGGCGAGATGGAAGCGGCCATTGCCCGTGGGAAGACAAGCGCGACCTTTGCGGATGCCGAGGTCGACGCGGCCTTTCTCAGCTCGCCCGAGCAGACGCGTGATGTCGTCGAGAAATCGGGCGGCATTCGTGCGGTCATTGCGATTGGCGGTGACGGCCTTGCGCATCTCGTCGTGAACGCGCTCATGAGCATCCCCGCCGAGGAACGCCCCGCATTTGGCATCATCGCTGCTGGCACAGGTAACGATTACGCGCGTGCGCTCGGGCTGCCCCTCGACGTGCGGAAGTGCACGCAGGCAGTGTTGCATGCCAGCCCACGACTCGTGGATGTGGGGCTCTGCAACGATATCTATTTCGCCGAGACGCTTTCCTTTGGGTTGGATGCCGCCATCGCGCTCGATACGGTCAAGCGTCGTGTCGAGACCGGCAGGTCGGATGCGGGCGTGTATGTTTCGAGCGGTATCGACCAGCTGCGCCACAATCTTGTCGACCGCCACTATCGTGCCGACTTCGATGGCAAGCAGGTCGAGGGGCAAAGCATCACCTTTGCCGTGCAGATCGGCCCGTATTACGGCGGTGGCTTTAAGATTTGCCCCGAGGCGACGCTCGACGACGGCACGCTCGACATCTGCATATCGCATCCGCCTGCAGGCGTCGCTCGTGCGATATACATTTTCATGCGAGCCAAAAACGGCAAGCACGTGGGTATGAAACCCATGGAGTTTCTGCGCGCTCATCATGCGGTCATCGACTTTGACGAGGAACCGCCTTGCCAGATTGACGGCGAGCCCTTGCACGCGACGCACTTCGACATCAGCTGCGAGCATCAGGCACTTCGCGTGTTGGCCTGAGCATGGTCTCGCCTGTCATTTCGAGCGGAGCGAAGCGGAGTCGAGAAATCTTCCCTTACAGCAGCGTGGCGTTCAACAGCACGGGGTTGTGGTCGGTGAACTCGAAGCCGGCATCGATGGTTTCGAGCGCATCGATGCGGATGTTATCCGAGACGATGAATCCATCGATCATGTAGAACTGGAAGTTATTCGACTCGTCGTAGGGCCGGTCGAGCGAGCGGCAGGTGGGCGTCGTGTTGTCCATCGCCGCGGTAAAGCCATTGCCTAGCGAACTCACGTCGATGTAGCCGCACTGCCACAGGTCATCGCCTTGCAGCGGATACATACTCGTGTCCACGTTCGAGAAGCTCTGGTTGAAGTCGCCGCCGGCGATGACGTAGTTGCCCTTCGCGCGCTCCTCTTGCAACAGCTGGGCAAGCTGCGCCGTCTGCGCCGCCTTGCCCTCGCCATCGTCGTAGGCCTCGAGATGCAGGTTCACGAGCACGAGCTCGGTTTCACTGTCTGTGAGGGGGATGCGCTCGACGAGCAGGCAGCGCTTGAGGTTGCCGAGGCGCACGGGCCAGGAGAACGGACAGGGGAGTTGCACGCGCTCGGCGCTGGTCGGCTGCATGCGCGAGAGCGTCATGATGCCGCTCTCAACGGCGCCGATGGGCGGCAGGGGATAGGGAACGTAGGCCACGTCGAAGTTGAGGGCATAAGCTGATGCGTATTCGGGGGCAAACGCCGCGGCAAGCCGAGCACGCTCGTTGATGCCGTAGGTGCGCTCGGAATCCTGGTCGACTTCCTGGAGAAAGATGAAGTCGGGGTCGAGGGCGGCGAGCTCATCTTCGATGCCGGTGAGGTTTGCCAGGACGCCATCATGCGAGACGGTGCGCACGCCATCGCCGCCGTCCATGAAGAAGTCAGCTTGTTTGGACAGGCCACCGTAGCCGGCGTTCCAGGTGACGACGCTGAGGCTTTGTCCGGGCTCAATCGTTTCTCGGGCCATGCCGTGAATCTCGATTTCCTGTGTGGCGGGCGGATTGTATTCCGCGACGGTGAGGAAGGCGACCAATGCGAGGACGAAGACGATGAGTATCGCGACGATGATGCCGATAACCTTCCCCGTCTTGCGGGCGATGGATGCTGCCATGATGGTCCGCCTTTCGTGTGTCGTACGCATCTGCTCATTCTATACTGTGCGAGATGGGGTTGCATTATCCTGTCATTTCGACCGGAGGCGCGTAGCGCCGTAGCGGAGAAATCTATGACGAGATTTCTCGACTTCGCTCACTTCGTTCGCTCCGCTCGAAATGACGAGAGGCAAATGAGACAAAACGGGACAGGGAAGATTTGTCTCATTCCCAAGGTCAGAGTAGGAGAGAATAGACCATGAGCGTCCAGACCACGCTGTGTTACATAGACGACGGAAGCGCCTACCTCATGCTGCATCGCGTGAAGAAGGAACATGACGTCAACAAGGGCAAGTGGATTGGCATCGGCGGCAAGTTCGAGGCCGACGAAAGCCCCGAGGAATGCATGATGCGCGAGGTGCGCGAAGAGACGGGCCTGACGCCGCATGCGTGGCGTTACCGTGGCATCGTCACCTTCGTGTCCGGCCGTTGGGTGACGGAGTACATGCATCTTTTCACGATCACGGGCTGGACGGGCACGGTACGGAGCTGTAATGAGGGCATATTAGAATGGGTGCCCAAAGACGAGCTCCTGGACCTACCGCATTGGAAGGGCGACGAGGTCTTCCTCAAACTCATCGCCGACCCCGAGCAGCCCTTCTTCTCGCTCAAGCTCGTTTACGACACAAATGATGAACTCGTCGAAGCACGCCTGGACGGCGAGCCTCTCGACCTCATAGATTGGAACTGGGCATGAACGTCATCAACATGAAGCGCGACCACGTGGTGCGTGCCACCGCAGCCAACGGGACCATCCGCGCCTTTGCCGTGTACTCGCGCGGGCTCGTGGAGGACGCGCGGCGTATGCATGAGCTATCGCGCACTGCTACGGCCGCCCTGGGCCGCACGCTCACGGCCGCTGCCATGATGGGAACGATGATGAAGGGCGACAAGGATGCGCTCTCCATCGTCTTCAACGGGGATGGGTCGCTGGGCAATATTACCGTGACGGCCAAATCGGACGGAAGCGTCAAGGGCTATGTGGGCAATCCGCAGGCCTCGCTTCCCTCCAAGGTGGGCGAGAAGCTCCGCGTGGGCGAGGTCGTGGGCAAAGGCACGCTGCGCATCATCTACGATCTGGCAATGCGCGAGCCCTATAGCGGCGTCGTCGAAATCCAGTCCGGCGAGATTGCCGATGACATCGCGTACTACCTCACCTCGAGCGACCAGATTCCCTCAGCGGTCTCGCTGGGCGTGCTGCTCAACGAGGACAGCTCCGTGCGCGAGGCGGGCGGCTTCATCGTTCAGCTCATGGACGGGGCGACCGACGAGACGGCTGCTCAGCTCGAGGAGCGCATCGCGTCGCTGCCGAGCGCCACGACCATGCTTTCCGAGGGCGAGACACCCGAGAGCATCCTGGAGCGAATTCTCGGCGACATGGACTTGCAGATTCTCGAGGATGGCCCCGTGGAGTTTCGTTGCGATTGCACGCGCGAGCGCACGCTCAAGCTGCTTTCGCTCGTGAGTGCCGACGAGCTGCAGGACATGGTCGACGAGGGCGAGGACGTGGAGATGGTCTGCGCGTTCTGCAACAGCAAGTACCAGTACTCGCCCGACGAGATCGCCGCGCTGATTGAGGAGTGAGGGGCGCTTCCCTGTCATTTCGAGCGGAACTGTGCGGTACCCTCCTGTCATTTCGAGCGAAGCGAACGGAGTGAGCGGAGTCGAGAAATCTCACCACCACCACTACTGTCATTTCGACCGAAGGTGCGAAGCACCGAAGTGGAGAAATCCCGGCGCAGCGACAATGCCTGATTCGCGCGATGCTATACTTTTCGAGAGAAATGTATAGCAAGGAGCTGTCATGGAACAAGTGCAGATGAACACGCGCATCGGCGTTGAGATTAAGCGCACGGGTGACGAGGTGCTCAGGCGCTATGGCTACTCTCCGTCCTCGGCGGTGCAGGCGCTCTGGACCTATCTTGCCGAGCACAACGCGCTGCCCCCGTTCATGCCGTCAAAAGCCAAAGCGAGTGACCTTGAGGCGAGAAAGCAGGAGATCGCGGACAATGCCGGGTTCGCGGTGAAAGAATTCAGCAGAATTACCGGAATCCCGCTTAGTCAGCGTCCTGTCGATTCGCTGACTGACGACGAGTTGCGCGAACTGGCTTGGGAAGAGAGGGGCGCCTTCCATGATTGACGGGCGCTTCAGCCTTCTCATCGATACGAATGTCTGGCTTGATTATTGCCTTCCGAATCGTGCGGGGCATGAAGCATCCTTCAAGCTTATCGATGCTTGCCTGAGGAAAGGCATTCCCCTGTACTGCGCAATCTCATCGCTAAAAGATGTATTTTACCTGATAGAACGCGC
>USOR01000065.1 GCA_900556425.1 uncultured Coriobacteriaceae bacterium | reverse complement strand
CCGGCCGCGACGGGTCTGTATCCCATCGAGATGACCTCGCCGTTCTTCCAGGCGATCTACCCACTGTTTCCGTTCACCTATGGCATCAATGCGATGCGCGAGGCCATTTGCGGTTTCTACGGGCTGCATTACCTACGTGACATCTGCATATTGCTGGGTTTCCTCGCCGTGTCCATGGGCTTCGGCATACTCGTGCGCCCTTGGCTCTCCAACGTCAACCGCCTGGTCGCACGCGAGATAAAGCAAAGCGGCATCTTCAACGGCGAGAGCGTCGAGGTACCCATGCGGCGTTTCCGCTTCTCGCAGGTGCTCCGCGCGCTTGCCGATCGCGATGAGTATCGCAAGGCGCTCATTCGGCGCTACACTCGCTTCCAGCGGATATATCCGCGCCTCATACGCGGTGCCGTCATCGTCGGTATTGCCGTGCCCGTCATCGTTCTCGTGCTGTTCTCGCTCGGCATGACGGGCAAGGTCGTGCTCCTCACGCTGTTCCTCGGATGGACCGCATTTGTCTTCGTGTTCCTCATCGTGGTGGAGAGCCTACGCTCGAGCTTCGAGCGCCAGCTGCGTCTCGACAAGATGAGCGACGAGCAGCTACGCGAACTCTATCTGTCGCGCAATCATCTCGAGCATGCCGATATCGTCCACGGCATGACCGATTCGCAGGTGCCGGATTCCGACGAGAGCGAAGACGACGAGCCTCCGTCGCAGCCGCAGGGCGGCAGGTACTCGGCATCGGGCGGTGATCGCGATGCATAACATCTGGGCCCTGTTCAAGAGCGACTTGCGGCACCTCTTCGCCAATGTCGTGAGCATTATCATCACGATTGGCCTCGTCGTCATGCCGTCTATCTTCGCATGGTACAACCTCATCGCGTGTTGGGATGTCTTCGATAACACGGGGCATCTTACCGTTGCGGTCGCCAACGAGGACGAGGGCTACGAAAGCGACCTCGTGCCCATACGCATCAACGTCGGTGACATGCTCGTTTCGGAACTGCGTGCCAACGACCAGATCGGCTGGCGCATCGTGAGCGAGGAGGAGGCGGTCGATGGCGCGAAAAGTGGCAAGTATTACGCCGCGGTCGTGATACCCAAGGACTTCAGTCGTGACATGCTGCGCTTCTACATGGACGATTCCGAGCGCGCGCAGATCACCTACTATTCGAACGAGAAGAAGAACGCCATCTCGCCCAAAATCACGATGACCGGAGCCGATACGGTTTCGGAGAAGGTGAACACCGTCTTTGCGCAGTCCATCTCCGAGGTCATGCTCTCGGTGGCGGAGTCCGTCTCGCGCTATGCCGACGACATGGACCTGCATGGGCAAGTTGCCGCCTTGGCGGAACACGTCGACTCGATGTCGGGAGACATCAATCGCGTGGCCGACGTTGTGGGGATGTATGCCGGCACCTTGCAATCGGCACAAAGGCTGCTCGATTCGGGAGCCGAGCTCATACGCCAAGCCGAAGACGAGGTTCGTACCATGATGGGGACGGCAAGCGATAGCGTGTCCGAGCTGTCATCGGTGGCAGACAAGGTCGAGGATGCCAAGGGCAAGATGGACGCGGCCCTCTCCGATGCGCAGATGAGCTTCGATGCCCTGCGCCAGCAGTTCGCGAGCTCCGAGCTCGCGCAGTTCATTGACCCGTCGGTTCAGCAGCGCATCGACCAGATGATTGCCGATGCGCAGGCAAAGATTCAGGCCGTGCGTGATGACTATGATGCAACGCTCAAGCCCGACCTCGACCGTCTCGGACGTACGCGGACTGGGAGCCGACGCATCCCAGGCCCTCGATGGTATGTCGGCTGCCGAGAGCGGTATCGCGGCGGCGTCGGATTCAGCCCAGGGCATACTCGGCGATGCCGTCTCCCAGATAGCCTCGGTGGAGGGCGACCTGCGCTCCTCGGCTGACTCGCTACACGAACTCGCGACGAGTATCTCCGAGGCACTCGTGATGGGCGATCCGGCGGCATTGCAGGCCATACTCGGCGCAAACGCGGAAAGCATGGCACAGGCGTTGTCTGCGCCCGTGGGTATCGACCGCATCGCTGTATTTCCGTCCGAGAACTTCGGCTCGGCCATGGCGCCGTTCTACACGACGCTTGCCATCTTCATTGGCTCCCTGCTCATCCTGGTCGTGGTCAAGCCGGGCGTCTCGAACCGTGCTCAGGCGAAGCTTCGCAATCCCAAGCCACGTGAGATGTTGATTGGGCGCTTTTGCTCGCTCGCGTGCATTTCGCTTGCGCAGACAACCCTCATCGGCATCGGCAACATCTTCTTTTTGCAGGTGCAGGTCGTGCATCCCTGGCTCATGATGCTTGACCTATGGTTTTCGGGACTCGTCTTCACGTTCCTGATTTATACCCTCGTGCTTGCGTTTGCCAATCTCGGAAAGGCACTCACGATTTGCCTGCTCATCATGCAGATAACCGGCTGTGGCGGGTCGTATCCGTTGCAGATATTGCCCGATTTCGTACAGAACGTGAGCCCGTTCTTGCCGGCGACTCATACGGTCGATGCCATGAGAGCGGCGATGTTCGGTATCTATAACGGGGACTTCTGGATTCAACTCGGCGAGCTCGCGCTGTTCCTGATACCAGCTGCGCTCATCGGCTTTGCGTTGCGCAAGCCCTTCGAGAAGTTCATGAAGTGGTATGTGCACACCGTTGAATCCACGAAGATCATTGGTTAAAAGCGCAAGGGATACGCGCCAGGGTTCCAAGATCACAGTCACCCTGGTCGCGCATCCCTTGCGCTAGACGATCGTTCTTCGTTGGTTCGAGCGTTGTCTGGGATGGGGGATGGTCGTGCATCGTCCCCTGCCGGGTATCCGTCTTCGTGGGATTGACAGTGTCTATGGGGCCAGGTGCAAATAATTTGCGTTAGTGTGAGACTTATAAACTCCGGCTACACGTTTTTTGCGAAAGTGTGAAGCCTTTGCGTGATTCGTTGTGCACAATCGCAAAAAACGTGCACGAATCCAGACTCATACGCACACAAACGCAATTTCTTTACATAAAACCAGATTCAACTTCACACTGTCGCAAAAAACGCGCATGGCAATTAGATCGAGTAGGCCCAGAAGTTACGTGCCTGCGAGATGATCCTGTCGAGGTCCCACGCCTTCTTGGTGTTTTCCTCGCTGTTGGGGTCGCGGATGATGGCTCGTCCGTTCTCGTCGATTCCGCAAATCACGATGAAATGTCCGCTTGTCGTGAAATCTCCGGGACCCATGATCGCGATGACGGGATGACCGGCTCCGACACGCCCCTTGATCATGTTCTTGTCGGCGGGGAGCTCCTCGGCGTTCAATCCCAGGCCCCGTGCACCCCTTGTCATGAACTCCCAGGTCGTTGCGCCGGCGTCGATGTATCCGCCGCTTTCGCTATACGCGCACATCTTGGGCGGGTCCATCTCCGTGCGTCCGGTCAAGTTGATGTAGACCATCGACAGACAGGTGGGGCCGCAGCCGCTCTGGGCAAGCGTGTCGCGTGCGTAGCGCGTGTCAGCCCATTGGGCATCGGTTTGGTAGAGGGCGGGCGTGCTGCCGCGCTTCCACTCGGATTTCGGGGTGCTGGCAATTGCCGTTGCACCGGCACCACTCTTGCCGCCAAGTGATGGAATCATGGATTCCATCGAGGCGCTCGCGAAATATGACGCACAGAGAAAGCCGAGCACAAGCATGCCGACGACGATAAACTTGCCCTTGCGATGGGAAATGCCGCGGCGCTTCGAGCGAGCGGGTATCCTGCGGACCTGGATGCCCGAGCTGCTCCTGCGCCGGCTCGTCCGTCCCACGCGTATCGAGTTCATGGCGGGGTTGGCCGGGCGGCTGGTGTACGAGGAGGAGTAGCGGCTGTAGCGCATCAGTTCGTCGTTCACGGCAATCACCTCGCAGTGGGTTCGCGTTTCGATACTGCCATGATGCGCAAGGGTCCCATGTCGATGCCCATAGCAAAGCCTTAAGAATTTCTTACGATGCAGTAAGGATGGGAAACGCGGGCATGATGTGACTCGATTGCAAGTAGAATTGTCGCCATGAATACACAAGCCAAGATACTGATCGTGGATGATGACGAGGCAATCACCGGCTTGCTCCGAGAGGTGCTGCAGGCCGAGGGTTTTGCCACGCATGAATGTCTTTCGGGGCAGGAGGCCCTTGCCGCGCTGTCCGACGGCGGTTTCGACCTTGTCCTCCTCGATATCATGATGCCGGGCATGAATGGCTTCGAGACCTGCCAGCGTATCCGCGAGGACTCGGACGTGCCCGTGGTCTTTCTCACGGCGCGCAACGAGGAGTCCGATACGGTGCTCGGTTTCTCGCTCGGCGCTGACGATTACATCGTCAAGCCCTTCAAGCCTCGTGAGCTCGTGGCACGTGTTCGCGCGCGCATACGCCGCAGGCAGACGACGCAGAATCTGGCCAGTGCCGCAGACCTTGGCATCTTTGACCATGATGGCCTGCTCATTGACGTGAGACGCCATGTTGCGACCTTGCATGACGAGGAGCTCAAGCTCACTCCCAAGGAGTTTGGGGTGCTATCCCTGCTTGCGCGCCATGCGGGCAGCCCCGTTGCCATCAAGGACATATTCGAGGGCATCTGGGACGAGCCTTACAATTCGTTCGACAGCAATACCGTGATGGTTCATATCCGGCGCATACGCAAGAAGCTGTCCCAGGTCGATTCGTCACGGGAGTTCATCAAGACCGTATTTGGCGTGGGCTATAAGCTCGAGGTCGAGCGTGGGGAGTCGCGTGATGGCTAGGCTCAAGACCGAACAGGCGCGTTCCATGTGGACGCGTCTGGTCATCCGCTACGTGCTTGCACTCGTCGTGTTCACGGTCATTTACGCGGTCATGCTCGTGACGTTGGGCAGCGGGATTTCCAGGGCCCTTGGCAATTACATTGTGGATTCGACTTCCGAATGGCATTACGTGTCGGTTTACGAACTCAACGACTTGATGTTGAGCGGTCAGCTTGACAGTTCGAACCTGCAGGTTATCGAACTTGGCCCCTATGGTAGCTATCGGGATACGCTTGGCGCCGGCGCATCGGCCGGGGCCGGTTCCGCCATGTCAAACGAGACGTCAACAGGTCAGGGGCTGAGCCTCGAGGACAATGCAAGCACCCTGACGCAAAGCGAGAAGCAGAAGATCCTCCAGGAACAGGGGCTTCCCGACGACGAGACTCCCATTGTCGCGTATCGCGACCTGAGCACCTATAACGATTTGAAGCTGCTCAAGCCCCTGGTGGCGATAGCTCTCTACATGATAGGTCTGCTCGTCATAACCATAGTCTTCATGCGCAAACCCGTCCGTGCCGTCGACGAGATATCCAGTGTCATCTCATCGCCGGGCCTGACGAAGGGCGAGTCCATCGAATTGCCCAGAAACCTCAAGACCACGCAGTCCGAGCTCGAGCTTCTGCAGATGCGCGTCATTCGCGACGAAATGGCGGCCAAAGTCGCGGAGGAA
>USOR01000064.1 GCA_900556425.1 uncultured Coriobacteriaceae bacterium | reverse complement strand
GGTACAAGCACGAAACCCGTAGGTGATGAACCGAGGTATTGGCTCACGAGTAAGCTTTATTGTGGGTATTGCAAAAAGCCTATGAGCGGTATGAGCGGAACATCAGAGACGGGCAGGAAATACTACTACTATCGTTGCACCACTAAAGGATGCAAAAAGAAGAACATCACAAAGGACGTAATAGAAAGACAGGTTGAATATCTGCTGAAGCAGCTAATAAAGGATTCTGGCTCTGTTGCGTCCTATGCAATAGATAAGCTCGAAGCCTACAAAGCCTCACACCCTGTTAATACCGCCGTTCTGAACGGCTTAGAGGACAGGGAGCGAGATATTCAAAAAGGCATTTCAAACATCGTCTCAACAATCGAGAAGGGTGTTTTATCTGATGCGCTTGTTGCTCGACTGCAAGAGCTGGAAGAGCAGAAAAAGCAGATAGCTGAAACTATCGCCGTAGAAAAAATCAGATTGGAACGCGCCGATGACGAGAATTCTATAAGAGCCTATTTTGACAAGTTCGCCAACAGCGACCTGACCGACATTTCAACCAAAAAGGCGATGCTCGATTACTTCATAGACAAGATATATGTATATGATGATTACTTGCATGTATTCGTTTGGTATTCAACGGGAAAGAAGGAAATCGAGTTCTGGGAATCCAACGGTGAGCCGTCTTGGGTGTGGGCAGACGATATAGGAACTGAAGAAACCGCAGGTGAGAGCAGTTCGCGAGATTCGCGTTGTGCTCCACCAATACAAGAAGATGACGAACTATCTTCGTATGGGGATAGTTCGTCTTTTTATATCTACAATGTCTCGAAACACCAAAACTCAAGAAAGCGGTGAGCCATGACATACCAATCGCGAGACGAGATTGACGAGCGCTATCGTTGGGACCTCTCCAGCATCTATGCCGGTGACGAGGCGTTTCTTGCCGCGCTTGCCACGGCACGCGACTATCCGGAGGCGCTGGCGCGCTTCCGCGGCAAGGTTTCGCAGTCGGCCGATGAGTTGCTTGCCTACCTACGCATGAGCGATGAGGTGGGTGTCGAGCTCGGAAAGCTCGTGAACTATGCGCAGCGCAAGCTCGATGAGGATACGCGCAACGCCACCTACCAGGATTACTCCGCGCAGGTCATTGCCGTCTACACCGAGGTCTCGTCTGCCACGAGCTGGTTTGCACCGGAGATTCTGAAGCTCGATGACGAGCAGTTCGAACGCTTCTACGCCAGCTGTCCGGACCTCGAGCTGTATCGCCGCGCGCTTGACGTCGTGTTCCATCAGCGCGGTCACATCCTGGACGATGCCGAGGAGGAGCTGCTTGCCCGTGCGCAGGACATGGCCATGCAGCCCGAGCACATCTTCTCGCTCTTCAACGACGCCGACCTGAAATTCGAGGATGCCGTCGATGCGCAGGGTGAGACTCATCCTGTTACGCACGGCAGCTACGTCCCGCTCATGATGTCCGATGATCGAGAGCTTCGTAAATCGGCCTATGCCTCCATGTATGCGGCGTATACGCAATTCCGCAACACGGCAGCCGCAACGCTCGGCGCTCAGGCCAAGCAGATCAAGTTCTATGCTGACGCACGCAAGTACCAGACGTCGTTGGAGTATTGCCTCGAGCAAACCGAGGTGCCCACGGAGGTCTACACCAACCTCATTTCCTGCGTGCACGAGCATTTTGCCCCCATGCACAAATACGTTGACCTGCGCAAGCAGATGCTCGGCGTGGACGAGCTGCATTTCTACGATCTCTACGTTCCCATTGTCGAGGATGTCGATATGCACTTCACCTACGAGGAAGCATGCGAACTCATCCTCGAGGCGCTTGCGCCGCTTGGGGAGGACTATCTGGCCATCGTGCGCGAGGGCCTGTCGCAGCGCTGGATCGACGTCTTCGAGACGCCCGGCAAACGGAGCGGCGCGTATTCAGCCGGTGGCTACGGCATGCATCCGGTCATCCTCATGAACTTCCAGGGTCAGCTCGACGACGTCTTCACGCTCATTCACGAGATGGGCCATTCCATCCACACATATATGAGTTGCAAGGGTCAGCCGCCCGTGTATTCCGATTACGTGATTTTCGTGGCCGAGGTCGCTTCGACGGTCAACGAGGCTCTGCTCACCCAGCATCTGCTCAAGACACGCACCGATCCACGGGAGCGTGCCTACATCCTCAATCATTTCCTCGAGCAATTTAAGGGTACGCTCTACCGACAAACCATGTTCGCCGAGTTCGAGCTTGCCTTCAACGAGATTGCCGCTCGTGGCGAGGGCATTACCGCCGAGGCGTTGGGCGAGATCTACCGCGAGCTAAACGCCAACTACTATGGCCCGGGCATCGTCGTCGATGACGAGATTGCCGTCGAGTGGGCACGTATCCCGCATTTCTACTACCAATATTACGTGTATCAATACGCGACGGGTTTCTCTGCCGCCATTGCGCTGTCGAACCGCATCCTCAATGAGGGTGCCCCCGCTGTGGCCGACTATCTCGGCTTCTTGTCCGGTGGCTCAAGCAAGACGCCTATCGAGCTTCTCAAGGGCGCGGGTGTCGACATGACTACGCCCGAGCCGACGGCGGCGGCGCTCGCCTACTTCGATGAGCTTATCGATGAGCTAGCTGATGCGCTAAGATAGCGGGGTTATGAACAACGCCCCGATTGGCATATTCGATTCCGGCTTTGGTGGCCTCACCGTCGCGCGCGCCGTCCACGAGCGCTTGCCGCAGGAGTCGCTTATCTTCTTTGGCGACACGGCACGTTGCCCCTATGGTCCGCGCGATTTGCGCGAGGTGCGCGGCTTCGTGCATCAGATTGGCAGCTGGCTTTCCCAGCATGATGTGAAGCTCATCATCATCGCATGCAATACGGCAACGGCGGCCGGACTCGCGCTTGCCCAGATGGAGTTTGACGTGCCGGTTATCGGCGTGGTCGAGCCAGGGGCGCGCGGGGCTGTTCGCATGACGCGCAACCGCCGCGTGGGTGTCATCGCTACGCAGGCGACGGTTGACTCGGGCATCTATCCGGACACGATTCGCAATCTCGATGCGGGCGTGACCGCGTTCTCAACGGCGACGCCGCGCTTCGTCGAAATTGTCGAGGATGGCATTCGTCGCTCCAATAGCCCCATCGAGCGGCTCACAGCCGAGGCGAGTGACGTGTACCTGCGCCCGGCATTCCAGACGATCGCGCGCGATTATCTCGATCCCATCAAGAAGGCCGGCGTCGACACGCTTGTCCTGGGTTGCACGCACTACCCGGTGCTTGCCCCGCTCATTCAGCAGGCCGTGGGTGAAAACGTCTCCATCATTTCCTCGTCGGAGGAAACGGCCAAGGAGGTCGTCGAGACGCTTTCCTATCGTGGCCATCTGGCCGATGGCTCGATACCGCAGCACAGCAGCTTTTATACGACGGGTGAGGATTTGGACGATTTTCGTACCATTGGCGGCCATATCTTCGGCCAGCCTATCGAAGACCTTACCTATGTGGGTGTCAACGAGCTCTAGACAGGAGAAAACATGACGGTCAACATCGGTTTGGGACGCTCCTACGGACGCGGTCCCGAGGAGAAGCGCCCCACCAAGATCACGAGACACTTTCTCGATAACGTGCCCGGCTCGTGCCTCATCGAGACGGGCGCGACCAAGGTCCTGTGCGCGGTCAGCATCGAGGAGCGCGTGAAGGCGTGGCGCAAGGGTGCGGGTGCCGGGTGGATCACGGCCGAGTACGCGATGCTTCCCGCCTCCACTGCCAAGCGCAGCTCGCGTGAGCATCTCACGCGCAAGGGCCGCAGCATGGAGATCGAGCGCCTCATCGGACGTAGCTTGCGTTCCGCGGTCGACATGACCGGCTTGGGCGGCGAAGTAACCTTCACCATTGACTGTGATGTGCTGCAGGCCGATGGCGGTACGCGCACGGCGGCCATTACCGGCGCGTGGGTCGCGTTGCACGACGCGCTCGAGATGTGGCAGAACGCCGGCAAGATCAAGACGAGTCCCATCATCGACCAGGTTGCCGCCATCAGCGTCGGTCAGGTGGATGGGCGCATCTTGCTCGACCTGGACTATCAGGAGGATTCGCGTGCCGAAGTCGATCTCAACCTCATCATGAATGCACGTGGCGGGATTATCGAGGTGCAGGGCACGGGCGAGCAATGCTCCTTCGATCGCAGCAAGCTCAACAAGATGCTCGACGTCGCGACCATTGGCATTGAGGAGCTGCTCGCGGAACAGCGTCGAGCAATTGGGGAGTAATCATGTCTACGAAGAAAGTCGTCATCGCGACGAATAACGCCCATAAGCTCGATGAGATCTCGCGCATGCTCGCACCGGTCACGGGTTGGGAGTTCGTGAGTCTCAAAGACTGCGGAAGCTTTCCCGAACCAGTGGAAGATGCCGATGACTTCGAGGGAAACGCCCGCATCAAGGCGCTGGCCGCGCGTGACAACACGGGCTTGCCTGCTCTCGCCGATGACAGCGGACTGGTCGTCGATGCACTCGATGGCGCGCCCGGCGTGTTCTCGAGTCGCTTTGCCGGCGAGGATGCCACTGATGCCGACAACAACGCCAAGCTGCTCGATTTGCTGGCCGACGTACCCGATGACGAGCGCACGGCGCGCTTCGTCTGCACGCTCGTCTTCGTCGATACGGACGATTCGGAGATCGTCGCTCACGGTAGCTGTGAGGGCAAGATTGGCTACGAGGAACGCGGCGATAACGGCTTTGGCTACGACCCGCTGTTTGTGCCCGCCCGTGTGGGCCTGCCCGACGGCACCACCACCGAGAACACCGCCTGCCGCAGCTATGCCGAACTGACCGACGCCGAGAAGGACGCTATCAGCCACCGCGGCCGCGCCATGGAAAAATTGGCCCGGGAGCTTCCGGCGTTTTTAAAATGAATGTCTGCGTTTTTACAGTAACCTATTTATAAAAAGGAGACCATTATGGCTTTAACCAGCAAACAGCGTGCCGCCCTGCGCAGCGCCGCCAATACCATTGACCCCGTTTTCCAGATCGGCAAGGGCGAGATCGACGAGACCCTGATCCAGGGCCTGGCCGATTGCATCGCCGCCCGCGAACTGATCAAAATCAAGGTGCTGG
Organism: uncultured Coriobacteriaceae bacterium; assembly: GCA_900556425.1. Lineage (GTDB taxonomy): Bacteria > Actinomycetota > Coriobacteriia > Coriobacteriales > QAMH01 > QAMH01. Next base: position 396 of record USOR01000064.1, on the reverse strand, counting down.
AAAACAGCGAGTATTCCGCCCGCGAAGCCGCCGACACCCTCTGCGAAGCGCTGGACTGCGAGTGCGTGCAGGTCATCGGCCGTAAGTTCGTGCTGTTCAAGAAAAAGAAGAAAGAAAGCGCCTTCGACGCCGTTTTTGCAAAATAATGGGCACGGTGCAAAAGGTTTTGTTGTACGGCGGCACGTTTGACCCGCCCCACAACGGCCACATGAACAACCTGCGGGCCGCGCTGGAACTGGTGCGGCCAGATAAGGCTATTGTGATGCCTGCGGGCATCCCGCCCCACAAAAAGGCCAGCACCACCCCCGGCAAAGTGCGGCTGGCCATGTGCCAATGCTTTACGGCGCTTAGCCCGGCGGTGGAAGTCAGCGATTGGGAGATCGCCCAGGGCGGGCG
>USOR01000063.1 GCA_900556425.1 uncultured Coriobacteriaceae bacterium | reverse complement strand
CCCTGCCGTTGGCAATGCAAGCGAGCAGCAGACCGTCAACGGGGTCACCGTCTCCGCCGAGGGGGACAGCGCCCTCATCGAAGGATGCAGTTTCGGCATCAACGATTTCTACCGTGCCCAGGCCGGCTCCAACAAGGCGGTCGGCGACAGGTACTGGGGCTATAACTACTACATCGGCACTCAACCCGACAATCTCTCGGTCATATCGACCGGCGAATACGCCGTGGTCTACATTCCCAAGGCAACCCAAGAGGCCTTCGGTTTCCTCTACGACAACCATAACGACCAGGATTACATCAAGCGTTACTTCACCGCCTTGGACGACGCGAACGCGAAGGGTTCCTCGCGACTCTCCAACGTCTCCAAATGGTATTTCACCGAACAGCAGTCCTTCGAGGTGAATGGCGTCGTCTTCAACTTCGATCAGGAACTCGACGAAGGGCGCTACTACGCCTACATCATTGGCTCCGATGGCAGTGACGTGACCAGCAAGGCGAGCAGCAACCAGGTCAGACTCGAGTTTGCCGACTTCGCCCAGGCCGTGCCGCCCTCGGACGTGCAGATCGTCCAGGCGAACACGGGCCTTGCGTGGCTTGCAAACTTCCTTGCGACCATGGACTACAGTCCGCTATGGGTGACCTTGCGCACGACGCTCATCGCCATCGTGTTCATCTTCATCCTGGGTCTCGCAGCTGCCTACTTCACGATGCGCATCTCACCGCGCGCCCAATCCATCTTCGACGCGATCTTCACCATTCCCATGGTGCTGCCGCCCACGGTCTGCGGCTTCTTGTTGCTACTTGCCTTCGGTCGTTCCACACCCGTGGGCCAGTGGTTCATCGACGTGGGATTCCCCCTCGTCTTCAGCTGGCAGGCAACGGTCATCGCAGCGGTCGTCGTGGCCTTCCCGCTCATGTACCGCAGCTCGCGCGGCGCTTTCGAGAACCTCGATCCCAACATGCTCGATGCGGCACGCACGCTCGGCTGGTCCAACATCCGCATCTTCTTCAAGCTCATGCTTCCGCTTGCCTGGTCCTCCATCGCCGCGGCTACGGTGCTCGCCTATGCGCGCGCGTTGGGCGAGTTTGGCGCGACGTTGTTCCTCGCGGGCAATTACGCAGGTGTCACGCGCACCATCCCCATCGCCATCTACTTCGAGTGGATGAACGGCAACACGGACATCGCCATCTTCTGGACCATCGTCATCATCATCTTCAGCTTCATCGTCATCATGTTCATCAACTTGTGGTCGAGTAGAACGACCAAGTACCGCCGCAGGCAGACAAGCAAGAAGAAGCACGGTGCAGACCACAGCACGCACACGCCACACCTGGAAGGCGGCCTGGAGTCCGCCATCGCGACCGAAGACGCCGGACTGCCCGAGGGGGCGCGCTCATGAGCCTGCAGATGGACTTCAGAAAATCCCTTGGCGATTTCTCCCTCGACGTGAGCGTCGAAGCCGGCACGGAGACGCTCGGCTTCCTCGGTGCCTCGGGTTGTGGCAAGAGCCTCACGATGCGCTGTATCGCGGGTATCGAAACGCCTGACGAGGGACGCATCGTCGTGAACGACACCGTCTACTTCGACTCCGCCGCAAAGGTCAACCTGAGTCCCCAACAGCGCAAAACGGCGTTGCTTTTCCAGAACTACATGCTCTTCCCCAACATGACCATCGAGCAGAACGTGGCAGCAGGCATACCCAAGACGGTGAGCAAGGGTGATCGTGACGCCATCGTCACGACCGAGCTCAAGCGCTTCAGCCTCGAGGGCTTTAGCAAGCGTTACCCCGCCCAACTCTCCGGTGGCCAGCAGCAGCGCGTGGCCCTTGCGCGTATGCTCGCGGCACGGCCCGGCATTCTCATGCTCGACGAGCCGTTCTCCGCGCTTGACTCGCACCTCAAGAGCGTGCTCGAGCAAAACCTCGTTGACCTCTTCGAGGCCTTTGAGGGGACCATCCTCTACGTGAGCCACGACATAGACGAGGCACTGCGCTTCTGCGATCGCATCGCCGTCGTCGATGACGGTCATATACTCGAGATCGATTCGAACGACGAGCTCGTGAATAACCCGCAATCGGAAGCCGCGCTCAAGCTCTCGGGTTGCAAGAACACCACGCCCGTCATCAAGGCAGACGAGCATGCCGTGTGGGCACCCAAATGGGGTGTGCGCATCGAGTGCGAGCGCGAGGTTCCCGATGACGTGCGCTTCCTCGGCGTGCGTGCGTTCTACCTTGAACGTGCAGATGGCCCGGGCGCCAACAACTATCGCGTGCGTGTCGACCGCATCAGCGACTCGCGCTTCGAACGTAGCGCACTGCTCGGCTTTCTCGATCGCGACAGCTCCTTTGCGCCTGCTGTCGAACGCAGCGATGATGAGATGCGCTTCTTGCACCAGCACCTGTTCTGGCGCATCGACAAGCTCAAGGATGGTCCGGAAGTGTGGCCCGAAATGGGTGAGGAGCTCTGGGTGCACCTACCCCAGGACAGGATCTACCTCGTCAGCCGGTAGAAATGAGACAGTCCCCCGTCTCATTGCCCGTTTAGTGCGGGTGCGCCACGAAAATGATCCAGTAGCGTTCCCAGACTCCCGCGAGAAGGCAGATTGCTGCGGCGGTGACGATTCCGATGGGCCCGAAGGAGCAGGCCGCGATGGCGCAGACGCCCGCAATGCCATAGACGATCACCGCGTTGAGCGCGAGACGCCCCTTGGAGTACATGAGCGAGGCGCGTTCGTGAATGTTCATCCACACCAACGCATAGGTGAAGCAGCGAAACACGATAAGCACGACGAACGGGATGACGAGCGCCTCGACGGGGACAATCTGCCCGAGAACGAACGAGACCACGATCAAAAGGCCCATGCCGATTGTGAGGGCGTCGCATACCACCCAGCAGGTGAGCCAGCGGGCCCGCTTCACGCCCGGCTGCGACGTGCAGCTGAAGGCGACGCCCTTGTAGCAGATCACGCCACAGGCCGCGATGAGCGCCAGAATAGCGAAGAGGCGGAAGAGCACGTTGAGGACGCCGACGACCTCGAGGGGCAGCCCGATGGTCGCTAGCAATATGAAAGTTCCCCAATAGATGACGAGCGCGAGGAACAGGAAGATCGAGTAGAAGATCAGGCTCACCACGCCGACCGACAGGGGAGCCGTCGGATGCATGACGCGCATGGCGTGCAAAAACCGGAAGTGGTCACCGAGGTCGGCGACGAGCAGCAGCAAGTCGAAGATGACGATGAGAAACGCGAGCGTCAGCGCGATGGGCAGCACGGGACCGAAGATGTCCGGTGCGACGAGCCAGGTAATCATCGTCACGAACATGAAGCCCGACGTGAGATTGTTGAAGAAGAGGTCCCAGACGATGATGTTCTTCCAGTCGGGAAAATGCACTATGTCATGCTGTTGATAGGCAGATGGTTGGCCTTCGACCCATGTCTTATCCATGTCTCTCCCCTTTCTACAGCAGGCAGACGATGATCGCGACCGTCGCGATCAGGAGCGTTCCTATGGCGTTGGCGTAATCGCCCACCATGAACCTCACGGGCAATTTGGGCTGGTTTGGCAGACCGTAGACCGCGGGCTCGTCCATCAGCAGGTAAAACGAGTTGAGCGGCTTGTAGTGCTGGAACGAGTCGACACCGTAGAGGTTGGCCTTCTCGAAGCCCTGGTCGTGGAGGGTGGCAAGCCGTGCGCGCGCCTTCTCGACCATCTCCTCGCGCGGCCCGAACTGGATTGCGGTCGTGGTGCATGCCGTGGCGCACGCGGGCTTGAGCCCATCGCGCAGGCGGTCGTAGCATCCGGCGCATTTCATGGAATGCCCGGTCTCCTCGCTTACCTCGGGAACGCCAAACGGACAGGCCGCCACGCACATGCGGCAACCCATGCAGATGTCGGTCTGGTAATAGATGCCGCCAAACTCGTTGCGGATGATCGCACCGGTGGGACATGCCTCCTGGCACGGCGACTCCTGGCAGTGCTTGCATTGGTCGGACATGAACAGCCATTGCCCTTGCTTGGGTTCGTTGAGCAGGGCGTCCATCGCCTTGGGAGCCGGCTTGTCGACCTCGTTTGTCTCCGGAAAGCGCTCGACGAACTTGACGTGGCGCCAGCTTTCGGAAGAGAGCTTGCGCGTGTTGTCGTAGCTGTTGCGCGACCACTGGATGTCGGTGGTCTTGAGCATGTTCCACTGTTTGCAGGCGACCTCGCATGCTTTGCAGCCCGAACAGACAGATGTGTCAGTGAAAAAAGCCATTTCCGTTTGCTCCGCGCACGGCTTGTGGCGCTTGAACAGCGCGTAGATAACGTCGATGCGATGATTCTTGCGTGGCTCCCTCGCATCGTACTTCTTGTCGGAAAGCTTGAGGATGTTCAGCGTATTCGGATTCATGGCTAATTCCTCGCTTCCGGTTGCGCCGGCCACGGTGTGTCGGGAATCGGCTTGTCGAATATGGGGTCGTACTTGAGCGGATACGAGTCGATCTTCTTGAGGTCGTTGAGGTCTCCCTTGGTGATGCGCACCGTGAAACCCTTTGACGCGGGAATCAGGCCGTCAGGTGCCATGATGGCAGGACTCAGGTCGTTGGTGATGTCGCTGACCATCAGGCCCTTGTAGCCGGATGCGACGAAGGTGCCCGCGACGGTCGCCTTCTTGCCGTACACGTCGCCGCTGCGCAGGCGCGGCGTCACGAGGACCGGGATCTGCAGCTTGGCACGCTCGCTTTCGACCGTGACGTAGTCGCCCGTCTCCACGCCGATGCTCTCGGCCTGTTCGGGACTCAGCTCCACGAAGCGCACCGGTTGCAGCCCGACGAGCCACGGGATGTTGCGCGTCTGCGCACCCGACAGCCAGTGCTCGGTCACGTGATACGTGGTCATGATCGTCGGATATTCGAGGTCTCCGTACGGGGCGATGGGGTTCTCGACGTCATCGATGATGTGCAAGCCAGGGTCGCGCGTCTGCTCCCAGAGCTTGTTGTCGTAGGGCGACTCGGTCGTCTCGTAGTAGATGGGCATGGGCCCTTCCTTGATGCTGTAGGGCACGAAGAGCCACGCCTTGCCGTCCGAATGGGCGCCGAACGGGCAATCGCCGGCAAGCGCCATGTCGCCTGTCGCGCCGGGCTCGGGCTGGTAGGTGGGCGGTTTCTTGGCATTGCACTGCGGCTTGTCGTAGCCGACCCACTGCTCGAGCTCCTCGTCCCACCAGACGAGCTTCTTGCGCTCGGACCACGGCTTGCCCTGCGGGTCCGCCGAGCAGCGGTTGTACAGGATACGGGAGTTCTCGGGCCAGCTCACGCGATAGTCCGAGAAGATCGAGCCGTTGTAAATCTCTCCCGTCTCGACGCGGTTCATTAGGTTCTCGCCGTCGGGGCCGAGGATGCCCGACAGCAAACGACATCCGCACACGGTGGAGCCGTCGTCCTTGAGCGTCGCCGCGCCCTGGCACAGCGTGCCGTCATCGACGTTGTACCCGTTCATCTCCCGGACGATCTTCATCATGTCCGGTTCGCCCTCAACGTGCGTGAGCTCGAATTCCTGGTCGGTCTTCGAGGCGGCGAAGATGGGG
>USOR01000062.1 GCA_900556425.1 uncultured Coriobacteriaceae bacterium | reverse complement strand
TCAACGACGCGCTGTGCAAGCTCGCAAATGAGATGGGTCTCAAGGTCGTCGGTACGAACGACCTGCACTACCTGCGCCAGGAGGATGCCTACACGCAAGACCTCATGCTGTGCATCGGCATGGGCAAGTTCGTGAGTGATACCAAGCGCATGAAGTTCTCGAACGACCAGTTCTACCTCAAGAGCCCCGAAGAGATGGCCGAGGCCCTCAAGGAGCATCCGGAGTGCCTGGCCACGACGCTCGAGATCGCAGACAAATGCAACGTCACGCTCGAGTTTGGCAACATCATCCTGCCGCGCTACCCCTTCCTCAAGGAGGGCGAGACAAACGAGTCGTTGCTGCGCGACATGTCGATGGAAGGCCTCAAGCGCCGCTACGGCGACCCGCTACCGCAGGAAGTCATCGAACGCTTCGAGCATGAGTACGAGATCATTTGCTCGAAGGGCTTCGCGGCGTACTTCCTCATCGTGCAGGAGTTCGCACGCTGGGCCAAGGAGAACGGCATTGGCGTGGGGCCGGGGCGTGGCTCGGCGGCTGGATCGATCATCAGCTATGCGCTCGACATCACGACCTTCGATCCGCTTGCCAACGACCTCATCTTCGAGCGCTTCCTGTCGCCCGAGCGCACGGAGATGCCCGATATCGACATGGACTTCGACGACGAGCGCAGGCTGGATGTCATCCAGCACTGCCGCGACATCTATGGCCCGGAGCGCATCGCGCACGTCATCACCTACGGCAAGATGAAGGCCAAGCAGGCCGTCAACGACGCCGCGCGCGTGCTCGAGTATCCGGTGTACATGAGCGCCGCCATCTCGAAGATGATCCCCAACGACCCCAAGATGACGCTCGAGCGCGCGCTTGCGGAGAACCCCGACCTGCGCAAGCAGTACGAAAGTGACCCGGACACCGCCAAAATCATCGACGCGGCAAAGCGCCTCGAGGGCATCACGCGCGGCGAGGGCGTGCACGCATCGGCCGTCATCATCTGCCGCGACCCGGTCTACAATTACGTCCCCACCAAGCTCGACACCAAGGGCGGCATGATCATCACGCAGTACGACGGCGTGATGACCGCCAACATGGGCCTGCTCAAGATGGACTTCCTCGGTCTGCGTACGCTTACCGTCATCTCGAAGGCGCTGGCCAACATCAAGGCCAACCATGGTATCAGCGTCGACCTCGACAACATCGACATGAAGGATCCGGCGATGTACGAGCTGTTCGCGCGCGGCGGCACGGCCGGCGTGTTCCAGGTGGAGTCGCCGGGCATGCGCGTGCTGCTCAAGAAGATGCGCCCGGACTGCTACGACGACATCGTCGCCGTCATCGCGCTGTATCGTCCCGGCCCTCTGGGAGCGGGCATGGTCGACGACTTCGTCGACCGCAAGCTCGGCCGCAAGCCCATCGCGTACTACGACGAGCGCCTCAAGCCCGTGCTCGAGAGCACCTACGGCACCATGGTGTACCAGGAGCAGGTCATGAGGATTTCGGTCGTCATGAGCGGCTTCACCACGGGCGAGAGCGACAAGGTGCGCAAGGCCGTGGCCAAGAAGAAGATAGCGCTCATGCGCGAGGTCGAGCAGAAGTGGGCCGACGGCACGGTCGAGACCATGGAAGACCACTGGCTCAATGGCGCCGAGCGCAACGGCTACGACCGCAAGATCGCGCAGACGATCTGGGACGACGTGCTCAAGTTCGCGGAGTACGCGTTCAACAAGTCGCACTCGGCCGCGTATGGCATCCTCACGATGCAGACGGCGTGGCTCAAGGCGCACTATCCCAACGAGTACATGGCCGCCGTGTTGTCGAGCTACACGGGCAAGACCGACAAGATCGTGCACTACGTCAATGCCTGCAAGCAGGACGGCATCGCCGTGTTGCCGCCGGATATCAACCAGTCGCGTGGCGACTTCACGGCCGCACCCGAGGGCGTGCGCTTTGGCCTGGCGGGACTCAAGGGCGTCGGCGAGAAGGTCGTCGAGCTCATCATCGAGGAGCGCGAGAAGAACGGGCCATTCACGTCGCTGCACGATTACACCTATCGCGTGCCGGGCGAGGCCTGCAACAAACGCGTGGTCGAGGCGCTCGTCAAAGCCGGTGCCTTCGATTCGACGGGCTATACGCGCAAGCAGCTCTGGGGTTTCATCGAAGGTGGCTCGCTGCTCGAGCAGGCTGCGCAGCGCCAGCGCGACCGCGAGAGCGGGCAGGTCACGATGTTCGACCTGTTTGCGGAGGTGGATACGGGCGATAACTCCGAGGTCGAGGAAGAGATTCCGGCACCCGATGGCATCGAGTGGGATCGCAGCATCAAGCTGCGCTACGAGAAGGAATCGATTGGCATCTTCGTCAGCGACCATCCGCTGTCGCCATACGCTGGTGTGATGGCGAAGACGGCGTATGCGGGCCTAGGTTCGCTCGACGACGAGGAGGTCTTCCACGACGGACGTACCTACGACTTCGCGGGCATGGTCGCAGACGTGCAGGTCAAGACCACCAAAAAGGGCTCGAACATGGCGATTGTGCGCCTCGAGGACATGGAGGCCGGCGTTGACTGCCTGTGCTGGTCGAAGACCTGGGAGGAGTACCGCCAGGTGCTGCAATCGGAGCTCGAGACGGGCGAGATCGCGGCCGTACACGTGCGTGGCAAGCTCGAGCGCAGCGATCGCGGTTCGCAGGTCATCGTGTACGAGGTCAAGCCGCTTGCGGCTGACAACGGCGCCGATGGCGGGGCTGCGGGTGCGGTCAAGCGCGGACCGAGCGCGATGGCGATTCACGTGCGCTCCGAGATGTTCTCGAACGAGACGATGCACGAGCTGTCGGCGATTTTCGATAACTATCCGGGCGCGCACCCGGTCACGCTGTTCATTGAGCAGGCTGATGGCAGGAAGTTCCGTGCCGAGCTGCCGGTGAGCGTCAACTGCGGATCGCGGGAGATGGTCACGCGCGTTGGCGAGCTTGTCGGTGCAGGTGCCGTCGAGGTGAGGTAACGTCGCAGGTGCGAGGCCGCAGGTGCGGGAGAGAGCTGACGGACATTTGCGTTTGGGGCACATTCGGGGGTCAATCCTGATGGACATTTGCGTTTGGGGCACATCAAATGCGCCCCAATTGGCAATTCTCGGCAGAATATGACGAAGACAGGCGTTTGGGGCGCACGGCATGTGCCCCAAACGGCAACTTCAGGCAGCTGCAAGCCCGCAATGCATTCAGCTGCGTATTTTCGAGTGCAGCTCGGGCGAATAGCGCGTGCTTGGAAAATATGCATTTTTGAGAAAAATATCTCTGGAAAATATGCAATTCTAAAGGTAAGAGCTGGTTATGCTTAAGCGCAAAATTACTCGACCGCATATTCAGAGCAGGAAATACTGGCTCCGCGACGCAAATCTCATTTGCAGCAGTTGCAGATGTGAGGTGCGGGCTACTATTATGTCAAAAGTAGTTCAAATACGATATATTATTGACATGACTATTGCGGACAAGATATACGGTGCAGTTGATGATTTCGGTCTCATAACCTCTGCTGAGGCGAGAGAGATCGGGGTTACGAACGCTGAGCTCGTACAGCAAGCAAGGAGAGGGAAGCTCGTGCGTGTGGCTCGTGGTGTCTATAGGATGCCCGTATGGCCTTACCAGGAGGCAGCTCCCTATGCAATAGCGGTAAAGTCAATCGGACCTGATGCTCGCCTCTTCGGCGAGTCCGTTGTCGCTCTCTTGGGGCTTGCACCCACGGATCCAGGCCGCATGTGGGTGGCTTCCCCACGACGAGCAAGAAGGGATGTGGGCGAGGGCGTGCGCATAATAAGGTGCTGTCCTGATGATCCAGTGCGGTTTTATGATGGGGTTCCCTCGCAACCCATTGCCGATGCTATAGCGAGTGCGGCTGCGACGATGGGGGCTGTTCGTGCGAGGGGCACCATGGAAGAGGCTCTTAGACAGGGATATATAACCAAGGCCGACTACGATCGCTTGAAGAAGGAGCTCGGAGTATGACGAATCGTCCGAACAGCATGCGCCACCTCGATGATGCCATACGCAGGGCATGCGGTGGAACGCCTGGTGATTATGTGAGAATGCGCACCCTCATGGCAAACACCATCGTTGCCCAGATGCTTCCAGATGGAGTCGTGAAGGGTGGTAGTGCCATCAAAATGCGTTTCGGGGATGCGGCAACGAGGTTTACCACCGATCTTGATACCGCTACGCCGAGTGACCCGACCGTTTATGTCGAACGACTTAGTGCCGCATTATCTGAGGGATGGGAGGGCTTCACGGGACGTGTTGTACCGCGTGAACCAGCAAACCCCAAGGACGTGCCGTCCGAATATGTGATGAGACCCTTTGACGTCAAGCTCTCTTACAACGGAAAGCCTTGGTGCACTGTTCCACTGGAGGTTGGTCACAATGAGATTGGAGACGCCGATGAAGCAGACTGGCTTCGCCTAACTGATGTTGAGCGCATCTTTGAGCAACTGGGCTTTCTCGTTCCAGGGGAAGTCCCCCTCATGTCGCTTCCGCATCAGGTTGCCCAGAAACTGCATGCCTTGACGGGTGAAGGGGAGCGCTTACGAGACCTCGTTGACTTGCAGCTTATTGTTGCCAACGCGAGTCTCGATCTCTACGCAACACGGCACGTATGCGAGAGATTGTTTGCGTATAGGAAGAGACAGGCATGGCCTCCGACAGTGAAAAAGCACCTCGCATGGGACGAGTTCTATGTCGAGTTGTCCCGAGGACTGCCTGTGGAAAACGACATCGATAGCGCTGTGTCGTGGGCAAACGGTTTAATCGCTGCCATCGCTGAAAGTTAGTGAGCCCATTCTTGATATAAGTCTGAACCCGCGCTGCTCGAAGAAATGACGCAAAGTTTGTAAAAATGCAAATTTTAAATGAAAAGCACCAGTCCAAGAGGAAAATGACCTCCATACCAGTGCTTATGCATGAATAATCTTAAAATGCGATGAACCAAATATCAAATTATATTTGTGCGAGGTGACGTCAGAGGCGGGTAAGCCTGAAGGCGTTCTTGGAAAGTCTTCTTCTGTTTGGATTGGGATACTTCCCAGTTTTCAAGTTTGGTTTATCCGGTTTCTGATTAATGCGCGGATCGAATTATCTTGTGTATAGATAATGTGAGTAACGCGTTATCTGAGAGTCAGATTAATCAGAAATCTGATTAATGTTCTGTGCAGATTAATAAGGAAACAGATTAATTTGCAATATAAATAATAGGGTTTTCAATCTTAAATGAATAAATCATTTAGATTCTAATAATCTATATATGGAAAACTCTTTTAATAAATTTACCATATTAAAGGATAAATGCTTTTATAGGTAAAAAGTACTAATAGGGTATAAATCTTTAATCGATATTACTTATTAAGCATTAACACAAATATATGTATTTCAATCTTAAGTGAGTTAAACAATTAGAATGTATATCCAAATAGAGAATAAAATCTTTTAAAATCGCTATCTGAATAGTTAGCAAAAATGAGTGTTCAACTAGCAAATGATATTTACAGAATTTGAACAGCTAGAATTTCGCGAAGTGCGAATAGCAAAACTCCGAAATTACATAGCGATTTCGAAAATGGGCTTCGATTTTCGTATATCGGAGTCGAAAATGGGCCAAAATCGCGTAGCTCGGGTGCCAAAACGGGGTAAATCGAGGCTTGGAATCAAGGGTTTGTG
>USOR01000061.1 GCA_900556425.1 uncultured Coriobacteriaceae bacterium | reverse complement strand
CGCCAGAAGCGCGAGAAGACCTTCTTCATGTCCTCTTGGGAAATGCCAACGCCCGTATCACGCACGGAGATCTTGGCGTACCCGTTATCACGCGTAAGCTCGAGACTGACCATGCCGTTCTCAGGCGTGTAGCGCACGGCATTGGAAAGCAGATTGGCGACGGCCTGTGAGATGAGGTCCTGGTCGCCGATAATCATGACGTTGGGATCGACATCGGTGAAGAACATGATGCCGGAGCTTTCGAGAAGCGCTTCGTGCGTCGTCGAAAGGCCGTTCACCACGCTACTGAGATTGACGAGGTTGCGCTTGACTTCAGCCGTGCCGTTCTCGAGACGGTTGAGGTGCAGAAGCGCCTCGACCAGGCGGCCCAGACGACGCGTCTCGAACGAGATGGTGTTGAGATGCTCCTCATCTGCTTCGAAGACGCCATCCTGGATGGCTTCGACCGTGGCCTGGATGGCCATGAGCGGCGTACGCAGCTCATGGGCTACGTCGCCGATGAGCTGACGCTCGAGGTCGCGGTCGCGCTCGATGGCGTCTGCCATCTCATCGAAACGCTGGCCGAGCTGACCGAGCTGATCATCGCCGCCAAGCCCCGTACGGGCGGAGAGGTTGCCTTCCTTGATTGCCGAGGCGGTATCTGCGATGCGGCCGACGGGACGCGCGATGCCGATGGCGAAGTAGAGGCCGAGAATGATGGAGAGCACGAGGGCGATGGCCCCGGAGATGAGCACGGCGGCGAAGATTTCCTCATCACTTGGCGCGCCGGCGTAACCGACGTTCCAGACGATCGCGATGGCGGCGGCCGTGATGAGCACCGTCATGGCCGCCGTGAGCAAAAACGCCCCCATGACGTAGATTGCAAACGAGAGAGGCTTCCTCTCGCGGGTCTTGCGCTTGTTCTTCATGGACGTCTAGGCCTCTTGACCAGCCGATTCGCCGTCTCGGGGCACCTCGAAGCGATAGCCGACGCCGTGCACGGTGTAAATCCAGCGCGGATTGCGCGGGTCATCGCCGATCTTGGCGCGGAGGTTCTTCACGTGGCTGTCGATGGTACGCTCGTAGCCCTCGAAATCGTAGCCGAGCACCTTCTCGACGAGCTCCATGCGCGAATAGACGCGGCCCGGATAGCGTGACAGCGTCGTGAGCAGCTTGAACTCACTGGCGGTGAGGTCAATCTCCTCGTCGTTGACAAGAACCTTGTGACCGTTGAGATCGATGGTCAGGCCACCGAAGTCGAGCACCTCGCGCTGCGGCTCGGAGTCAATGTGGGCGCGGCGCAGCAGGGCGCGGACGCGCGCAACGAGCTCGCGCGGCGAGAAGGGCTTGATGAGGTAGTCGTCTGCGCCAAGCTCGAGACCGACGATGCGGTCCTCGACCTCGCCCTTGGCGGTGAGCATGATGATGGGGACGTCAGATGTGTCGCGAATGATGCGGCAGACCTTTTCGCCCGGAAGCTTGGGAAGCATGAGGTCCAGGATGACGAGGTCGAACTGATGCAGGGAGAACGCGTCGACGGCCTCCTGGCCATCTGCAGCCGGCGTCACCCAGTAACCGGCACGTTCAAGATAGGCAGCAACGGCGTCGCGAATGGCTTTCTCGTCCTCGACGAGCAAGATGCGACGGGCTTCAGAACCGGTGTCCACGATGAGGCTCCTTTCGGTTTTCTTCCATCTACGCAGTGTACCATTGCGCACCGCCTGCGTCAGCGCTGGTGACAAGAAGGGGACAGACCCTTCATTTCCAAGAGATCTCTCCATTTCGCATCCTAACGGCTGCTTCAGTCGAGATGACAGATAAGGGTCTGTCCCCATATTGCCGCGCACGACATGCAAGGGGTCTGTCCCCTTGTTGCCACCAGGCCTATCGCTCGGTGGGTTCCGTAGGGGTCGTGCTTGGCTGTGTCGTGGGATCGGTTGGATCCGGAGCAGGCGGAGCAGGCGTCTGACCAGCAGGAATGGGCGTAATCGAGCGCAAGACGACCTGCGTCGCCCTTTCGGTGCCCTCGTACTTGTTGACGGTCGCGTAATTGTAGACGCGAGACACCTCGCCCGTGCATACCGAATAGTCGCCATAATCCGTACAGCCATCGGGCGCGTTGACGACGAAATACTTCTGCTCTTGCGTATCGATGAACACCGTGCGCGAACTCGACTTCGCGAACAGCCAGCCATTGCAGATGCCCGGCGGCGTGAGTGACTGTCGCGCCAGGCGCAGCCACGTATTCCCCGCTATCGGGTAATACGTACCGACGTTTGCGATACCTCCGCCGTAATCGTAGGACGCGGGAATCGTGAACGCGAAGGCGTTGTTCATGTAGATGGCGTTTGACGGGCGGAACGAGTGCGGCATTACCTGGGACGCAACCACCGACCCCGAGCCTGCGGCAATCGCCGTGAGCTCGTAGTACACGCCGCTCGACGCCTTGGCCCTCGGCATGGCCGTGAGCACTTGCCCGCTTACGGAGAGACCCCCGTTGAACCGGCCTTCCGAAGTGATCATGTCCGACGAACGCGAGCCGCCCGTGGCAACGCGCAGGTACGAGTTTTCCGTCGTGCGCGGACCGCCCTCGGCAGGTTGCACGATCCAGTACGCCGCCGTGCCGATGACGGCTATCTCGGGCGTATCGAATTCGACATTGCCCTCGTCGAGCTTGACGGGCTGACCGGTTAACCTGCCATCGGAAATCGTGGCACAGTACACCATCCAGTCCGAGGTGAGGTAGTTGCTTTCGACCCAGACGAGCAGCTCCTTGGATGCGCGCACGGCAAAGATGCTGTAGCCCATGTCATGATTAACGGCGCGATCAAGTGCCGGCGTCATGGCGCCGGTCCCCAGGTTGACGAGCGAGCAGGTCGACAGAGGCGAAGCCGTCTCGCCCGTAAGCAGCGCCGCCGCCGTCACGTCCTCGGATGCATAGAGCATCGTCCCCTTGGGGTACTGCGCGAGGTCCTTGATCTCGAAGTATCCCGTCGTGTCCTCGATTTCGGCAAAGGCATCGAGCGTGACAACGTCGTTGGTCGACACGTCGAGCGTGCTTGGCGTGCCGCTATCCGAGTTGCCCCCGCAACCCGTAAGCAACGCGGGCGCGGCGAGTACCGTCGCGCAGGCAAGCGCGCCGCCACCCAGACGCAAGAAAGCACGTCGTGACAGCTGCGGATTCTTGTTTGCGAACGCGTCCCCGTCGTGGCTCATCTACGCCTGCCGTTGCTCGATGGCCCAGGTGAGGGCACGGGAGAGTTGATCGGGACAGGACGTCGCCTTGCCGCCGCACTGCGTCCCCGCGCAACGTTCGATGACCCAATCCGCCGGCATGCCCTCGATAAGGGAGGCGATGCCCTTGGCGTTGCCGTTGCACCCGCCGATAAACTCGACGTTTTTCACGCGCTCCTCATCGTCGAGATCGAACTTGATGGCACGCGAACACGTGCCATGCGTGCGATACAGAAACTCCGGCTCCTGCGCTTGATTTTCCATGAGTGCTCCTAAAACTCCAGGCTCTTGAGCTTGTCGAAGATGACGGCCTTGTGACCCAGGAAGCTTTCCGGGTCGAAGATGGCGTCGAGCTGCGCTTCCGTGAGCGGACAATCCGGATCAGCCTCGAGGTTCTCGCGGAAAGTCGGGCCGTCGATGGCCTGCTGGATGTCGTCCCACACCTTCATGGCGTTGCGCTGCACGATGACATACGCGTCCTCGCGGGTCATACCCGTATCGACGAGCGCGAGGATGACCTTCGAGCTAAAGATGAGACCGCGCGTGCGCCACAGGTTGTGCAGGCTCTTGTTCACGTAGACGTTGAGGCCGTCGAGCATCCACTGCATCTTCGAGAACATGTAGTCGAGTGCGGTGAAGCTGTCTGCCAGGACGACGCGCTCGGCACCGGAGTGCGAGATATCGCGCTCGTACCAAAGCGCCACGTCGTCAAACGCGACTTGCGCATTCGCCTTGACCACGCGGGCCAGGCCGCAAACGCGCTCGGCCGTGATGGGATTGCGCTTGTGGGGCATCGCGCTCGAACCCTTCTGTCCCTTGGTGAAGGGCTCCTCTGCCTCGATGACGTCGGACTGCTGGAGCAGGCGAATCTGCATGGCGATGGACTCGAGCGTGGAGGCCGTAACGGCAAGCGCGGACATAACCTGCGCATGACGGTCACGTGCGATGACCTGCGTGGAAAGCGGGTCGGACGTGAGGCCGAGCTTCTCGCAAACGAACTGCTCGACGAAGGGATCGATGTTGGAGTAGGTGCCAACCGCACCGCTGATGGCGCCGGTGGCGGCAACCTCGCGCGCCTGCTGCAGGCGCGTCTCGGCGCGCTTGAGTGCCCAGGCCCAGCTGCCGAACTTCATGCCGAAGGTCATGGGCTCGGCGTGGATGCCGTGAGTGCGGCCCACGCAGATGGCATCCTCGAACTCGAACGCGCGACGCTTGCAGGTCTCGCCCAGGCGCTTCACGTCGGCGATGATGATATCGAGGGCCTGCGTGACCTGGTAGCTCAGCGCGGTGTCGCCAAGGTCGGAGCTCGTCATGCCGTAGTGCACCCAGCGACTTGGTTTGGGCTCGCCCTCGGGCACGTCGGCATCGATGTAGTTCGCCATGACGGTCGTGAAGGCGATGACGTCGTGGTTGGTGACCTTCTCGATCTCGTCGATCTCGGGCACGGTGAAATCGGCATGCGCGCGAATCCACGCGGCCTCCTCGGCGGTGATGCCGCACTGCCCCAGCTCGGCCTGCGCTTCACAAGCGAGGACCTCGATCTCCTTCCAAACGTCGAACTTGTTCTCGAGAGACCAGATGTGGCCCATCTCGGGCAGCGTGTAGCGCTCGATCATCCCATGATTCCTTTCGCGCGGTGTATTGATGCGCCCTATTGTAGCGGCTTTGGGGGAATGGAGGGAAATTGGGGACAGACAGGGGTCTGTCCCCTTGTTACCAGATTTCTCGACTCGCTTCGCTCGCTCGAAATGACAATTGCGGGGTCTGTCCCCTTGTTGCCACGAGGGTCTGTCCCCTTGTTGCCAGCTGCTACTTTTTCTTGCGGGGGCCGCAGCAGCAACCAGCGCCGGCGTTCTCGACGGGATCGGGCATGATGTAGTCGGCAGGGTCACCCACCTTCCACCATTGCTTGCCGTCGATGGGGAAACGCGGATCGGGGTTTTCGGGACGGCAGACGAAACCGGCTTCCTCGATAAGCGCCTTGGCCTCCTCCACGGTAAAGCCCCGCCAGACGTCCTCGTTGAAGGTGGTGTCTCGAGGATTGGCCCCTCGCTCGACGGTGAAGTTGCTGCCTCCGGCGTAGAGAGCCGCCGGAATGGCCGGGTGCATGCCGCAACTGCGCACCTTGGTGCCCACCACTAGACGCAGCGTCGCCAGCAAGTGCAACATGCGCTCCTCGCTGATTTCATCCATGCCCTCGAAGGGCGTACCGGGCACGTTGACGCGAGCCATGACGCTCATCGCATAGGGGCGATGAGCCAGATTCTCCAGAATGCGATCCGCAATCTCCTCGTTGGTGTGCTCGACACCCAGGGGCTCGACGCAGGTGAGCCATCGGAGCGGAGAATTGCTGATGGCGTCGACGGTCTTCCAGCGCAGGTCGACGTCAAAGGGGGTGTCGATGCCTTCGCGCATGCGGATCACGTGATAGGCGCTCGTGGCACCGGCCTGGTAGGCCGCCTCGGCCATGGCCGGGCTCATCTCGCCCACGTTAAGGTTGATGAGATAGCTGCCCGGCAC
>USOR01000060.1 GCA_900556425.1 uncultured Coriobacteriaceae bacterium | reverse complement strand
CGCAGGGAACACCTAGGCTTTTCGCATGCTCGAAAAGTTCGTCTTCGGCCATGGAAGCCACGCGGCGAATTTCCGCCATCATGGCGCGCATATGACGGACCGCCTGCACCACATCGCCCGTACCCGGCTCTCCCTTCGTCCTGATCATAGAGGCGCCCTCCGCTACGCGTCGAAGCGCCTCGCCCAAATCGCGGGCCCCGCAGACGAACGGCACGGCGAAACGCGTCTTGTCAATATGATGCACATCGTCCGCCGGAGAGAGAACCTCGGACTCGTCCACGTAGTCGATATCGATCGCCTGGAGAACCTGCGCCTCGACGAAATGGCCGATGCGGCACTTTGCCATGACCGGTATGGAGACGGCGTCCTGGATACCTTTGATCATCTTCGGGTCGCTCATGCGGGAAACGCCCCCGGCCGCCCGAATGTCAGCGGGAATTCGCTCGAGAGCCATGACCGCGCACGCTCCCGCCTCCTGCGCAATGCGCGCTTGTTCGGGCGTCGTGACGTCCATGATCACGCCACCTTTCAGCATCTGCGCAAGCTGCTTATTCAACTTGGCACGTTCCTGCGTGCTCTCGCAAGAGCAGGTGCCGTCCTTTTGATCAACGCTCATGGTTGAACTCCTTTTCTTCTCTTCATATCCTCTTTATGCTGCGAGGTGTCTTCGTTGTCTCTGCCATGGTAAAGTGATGATGGTCATATCGAAATGACCAAAATCGATGTTTTTATTAAGACCAGTTTCTTTGAGAATGCCTGCGACCAAGAGAGAATGAGCGAGCTATGCTAACGTACGAACTTGATGCGAAGAATTCCCGTAGCCTCTACGAACAGCTCTACCAGGCGATTCGCTCAGATATCGAACTGGCCCGTCTTGATGCGGGCAGCAAGCTCCCTTCGAAGCGAACGCTTGCCCAACACCTCGGAATCAGCGTCATCACGGTCGAAAGCGCATACCGTCAACTTGCTGCCGAGGGCTATATTGAAGCAAAAGAACGACGCGGATATTTTGTGAACGAGCTTCCTTCTGTTCAAGCGCACGACATGAGCGCAGGTAGCGAACGAATCGAGCATCAGCTGAATGCCGAAGCGGCCGCCAGGCAGATCGATCCGGTTCGATTGAGCGTTTCTTCCGTTCCTTCGATCCAAGCAACACCTTTGCTCGCTGATTTTTCAGGAAACGACCGATCAGGCGATCAATTTCCTTTTCATATTTGGGCAAAAACGGTCAGACGCACGCTCAGCGAGGCTTCGAAAGGTCTGCTTCTTCGAACTGCGCACGACAACCGTGGGTCAGAAGAATTGCGCGCTGCGATCGTTCAGCATTTGGCTCACTTTCGCGGGTTGGAGGCTTCGCCCGAGCAGATCGTCATCGGAGCTGGGGCGCAGGACCTTTACGGGGTGTTAGTGCAACTTCTTGGACGTGAGCGTACCTTTGCGGTAGAGAACCCTGGCTACCCTGCATTGCGCACACATTACGAACTGAGCGGTGCGCACGTTGTTGGCATCCCTGTCGATGAAAGCGGGCTTGATGTTGCGACGCTTAGAGCAAGTAAGGCGAGCATTGCCCATTGTTCTCCTGCTCATCAATTTCCCACCGGGAGCGTGATGAGTGCGGTAAGGCGTCATGAATTGCTCGATTGGGCTCGCGAAGCAAGCAAGCAAGACACTTTTCGCAACGCAGAGAGGCCAGATGTTAAAGACCGCCCTTTGAAGCGCTATATCATCGAAGATGATTACGATAGCGAATTTCGCATGCGTGGACGACCGATCCCTCCGCTCTTCATGCAGGACACTCAGGGATCGGTGATCTACATGAACACTTTCACCCGCAGCTTGGGGAGTGTATTTCGCATTGCGTATATGGTGTTGCCGCCACAGCTGCTCTCTGTTTTCAACGAACGCTTTATGGCACGTGCTTGCATGGTCGGTGCGCTCGAACAGCTTGAGCTCGCGCGCTTCATCACTTCTGGCGACTACGAGCGTCATGTGAACCGCCAACGGACTGCGTATCGGCGGCTACAAGACTCCTTGGTCGCAAAGATCATGGCAAGCGAAGCAGGAAACTACGTGCGTTTCAAAGGGGTCGGCAGTGGATTACATTTCTTGATGGAAGTCGATCTGCCCGCAGGGGCTTGCTCGGCAGCACCGTTTGAGAACGCCAGCCTTGAACGAGGCATCAAGTTGATAAAACTTGACGAATATTGCTTTTCTCCAATAGTAGAAGAGCGTCTTTGTCCGCATCTCTCTTTTACTACGCATAGCCAAGAGAACTCATTACTGCAACCAACCTATGTGATGAATGTTTCTGGTCTTGATGCTGAACATGCTAATGAAATCGCAACTGCCCTGATTGATGCGATCTGCTTTTGTTGTGATATAAGTTCGGGTAGTAAGCATCACTAAGGACAGCGCGCACAGAGCACATTTCTATGCTCTATTGTTATTCTCTGTCGTATTGTTTTTCGCTCTTAGCTGGCTCTGATACCCCTCTTTAGTAGGTTCATTGCCATTCGCACCTAGAACGAGCTGATACTTAAAAAAGAAAAACCCCGCATGAGCAGGGTTTTACAAATTCAAAAATGGTGCGCCCTGAGGGATTCGAACCCCCGACGTACTGATTCGTAGTCAGTCCCTCTATCCAGCTGAGGTAATGCCCCGATGAAGCCTGAACATAATACCACCGCAGCCGACCATGTCAACACTGCTACCAGACAAAGGTGCCCCGGCGGGCTTTGTCTGGTTGCCATCATGCGCACGCGCCACGCGGCATTCCTCCCATCTCTGCAACGTGCTATGATTTCGCAATACGTGTGAATTCCAACTGGAGGTTAATCATGTGCGCAAATGGCGTAAACACCCAGCAGCTCAAGGATACGGTCAATCAAATTGACGAGACGGTTGCCCTGACAAGGCGCTGGACGCATCGCATGTACCATCTCGCATCCGATGGGCAGATGGAGCGCACCGCCATGCAGCTCCAGAAGATCCAGATGGAGCTCGATAACGTGCGCGAGATGCTCACCGAGGCCCAAGATGCCATCGAGCGTGATGACGCCGACACGGGCGTAACGGTCACCGCTGTCTAAGCTTTCCATGACGCAGGCTCAAGACACCACGCTCGTCGTGCTCGCGAATGCGCCTCTCGACGTGCGGGTGGCTTCTGCCCTGCAATCCGCCGCGCAGGCGCTCGGCTATGCGGATGGCTGTGCCATCGTGCAACTCTCGGAGGCCGGCGATCTCAAACGCTTCGTCTTCGAGGCCGACCCCTGGTCGCTTATCGCAATCGATGACGCTTCGATTGACACCTTACGCGGGGCTTTCGATCTAGATGAGCAGGCCTTTGCCGCAGATGTTCCCGCGCACGTCACAGGCTATCGGCTGGTTGCCGTGCCCGGATTTGCTGCCTGCCTTGATGATCCCGATGCCAAGCGCGTTGCATGGGTTCGCATGCAGGCAGCCGCTCATCCGGGCAATCCGCTCGACTAGTCCGAATGCGGCGTGTATCACCCTGTGGCGTTTGTGCTATCATTCCGATTTGCGTCGAATTGGCACGGAGAGCTGGCCGAGTTGGCTGAAGGCGCTCGCCTGCTAAGCGAGTATAGGGTTAGATAGCCCTATCTGGGGTTCGAATCCCCAGCTCTCCGCCAGACGCTTTTTTTGTTGTCCAGAAGAAAGGAACTCTGTGAAACCCCGACCTCACAGTAGTTAGCCTTTCCGGACCTCCTCTTGGCGGCCCGGTGGGGCCGTCGTTTCGCCACGCATAACAGCATCGCGCGGGTCATGCCCGCATAGTCTTTTTGCGCGGCGCACAGGTATGAATAGAGGAGTCCACCTACATGATCTACCTGCGTCAGATTCTCAAGCAGCCCGTCTTCGATAAGGACGGCGAACAAATCGGCGTCATCAGTGACTTGGCCATCGCCACCGGCGAGGTCTTCCCGCGTGTCACCTCGCTGGCCTTCATCGGCCCGCGCAAGACTCCCTTTATGATTTCGTGGCGCAAGTACGTCGAGTCCTATGATGGTAGCTGCGTGCGCCTCAACGTGCCGTCGTCGGACATTCGCTTCTCGTACCTGCAGCCCGATGAGGTGCTGCTCGCGCGCGATTTGCTCGACAAGCAGATTGTCGACACGCAGGGCATGAAGGTCGTGCGCGTCAACGACCTCAAGCTTTCCGATAGCCCGGCGGGTTTGCGCCTGCTCGGCGCCGAGACGGGCATCCGTGGCCTGCTCTTCGGCATCTCGCCGCATCTCGAGAAGGCCGTCAACGCCATCGCGACGGCTTTCGGGCATCCGCTCAAGGAGCGTCTCATCGCGTGGAACTACATGGAGCTCATTGAGCGTGACATGTCGCAGATCAAGCTCTCCGTGAGTCACAAGCGCCTGCATGACATGCATCCGGCTGACGTCGCCGACATCATCGAGCAGCTCGAGCCGCAACATCGCCAGGCTGTCTTCGACAAGCTTGATGCCGGTCAGGCAGCCGATGCGGTCGCCGAGCTCGAGGACGAGTTCCAGGCTGACGTTATCGAGGACATGACCACGAGTCGCGGCGCCGCCGTCCTCAACGAGATGGATCCCGATGATGCCGCCGACATCATTGGCGACCTACCTTACGATAAAGCCGAGAAGCTCCTGCGCCTCATGGGCGTCGAGGAGTCGGCCTCGGTGCGGTCGTTGCTCGGCTATAAGGAGGAGACGGCCGGCGGCATCATGACCACTGACTTCCTCACCGTGAACGATGACCTGACCGTCTCGGATGCCATCGAGGCCATACGCGAGATGGACGAGAATCAGGAGAGCATCCACTACCTCTACCTCGTGTCCGACAACGATGTGCTCACTGGCGTGCTGAGCCTGCGTACGCTCGTCATCGCCAAACCCGAGATGTCACTTGACGAGCTCAGCACAAAGGAGCTCATTACCGTGCATCCCGACCTCGACCAGGAGGAGTGCGCGCAGACCATCGCCAAGTACGACTTGCTCGCCATTCCCGTCGTCGACGAGCAAGGTGTCATGCTCGGCGTCGTCACCGTCGATGATGCCATGGACGTTTTGGAGGAGGAGCACGAGGAGGATCTGCAGCAGCGCTCCATCTCGAGCCCCTGGGTCATCGGCATCATCGTCGCGCTGCTCATCGTTATCGGCGTGCTCATCTTCATGCTCAATAGCTAGAGGCGATGCCGTGACGAACGAGAAGCTGACAGAACGCGAGGGATTGCAGCAGGGGCAGCCGGCTCCACGCAAGAAGAACCGCGTCCTCATCGTGCTTGCGGCGCTTGGTCCTGGCGTTGTCGCCGCAATGGCAGGCAACGATGCTGGCGGTATCTCGACGTATTCGACCATTGGCGCCAAGTTCGGCTACGGGACCTTATGGATTATCCCCATCATGATGGTGATGCTCGCTATCGTGCAGGAAGGCGCCTCGCGCATGGGTGCGGTGACGGGCAAGGGCTTCGCGTCGCTCATTCGCGAGCAGTTTGGCGTGCGTCTGACCGCGCTCGCCATGATTGCCGTGCTCATTGAGAGCGGCGCTGCCACGCTCTCGGAATTTGCCGGCATCGCTGCCGGCATGGAACTCTTTGGCGTGAGCAAGTACATTGCGGTTCCCATTGCCGGCGTCGTCGTGTGGCTGCTCGTCATGGGTGGCAGCTACAAGCGGGTCGAGAAGGTGTTCCTTGCCATTAGCTGCGTGTTCGTGACGTATATCGTCGCGGCGTTTCTCGCGCAACCCAATTGGGGCGAGGTA
>USOR01000059.1 GCA_900556425.1 uncultured Coriobacteriaceae bacterium | reverse complement strand
TCTCGCTCAGGACGTCTTCGATGCCCGGAATGACCGCGCCCGCCCCGAGAATAATCTTGACCGGATCTCCCGTGGAATGATCGTCGAATGGTTCCTCGCCCTCGACGCCGCCACGGTAGTGGACGAAGGCGGCTTGCCCAAATCGGCTGTTGTTCTTCATGGTCGCTCCTTCAGGACTAAGTCCCCCAAGAGGATAGGGCGGCCATGGCTGGAAGGCCGCCCTGCAGGAGGGACGAGGGCGGATAGCCTGGGATGACCATCCGCCCAGACAACACGAAGGCTTACTCTACGAGACCCATCTCGAAGTGGTCGTCATCGCTGCGACGATGCGCGGCGGTAGACCAGCTCTCATTTGCCTCGACCTCGACCTTGGCACCACCAAGGCCCTCGGAGTTGCTCTTCTTCGTGGGCACGAACTTGCCCTTGGCAGCCAGCGGCTTGTACTGCGGGAACCACAGCACCTGCTTGCTCTTCTCGCACATCTTCTCGGCCAGCTCCATGATGGGACCATAGGTGATGACATTTGCGAGACAGTGGTGCACGCAGGCCGGCTCGCGGCCCTTCGAGGTGCGCTCGACGCACAGGTCACACAGGTCGGTGGGAACGGGGACGTAGTTGTAATCGAACACGCCCGTGCCGTCCTCGATCTCCCACGGCCCTTCCTCGAGCACGCGGATACCCCACTTGCCCACGGGATAGTTGTGGGTCTCCTTGCAGGTCACCTCGCAACTCTGGCAACCAGAGCAGTACTCGTAATCGATGAGGAGTCCGTATACTTCCTTGCTCATTATTGGTCCTCCCTCTTGAACTTCGTCCAGACCTCGTTCATGTCAGTATCGAGGCACTCTTCAATCGGCTTGATGTTGCAAAGCAGGCACTTGAACGGCGCGCCGAAGCCAAGCTTGCCAAAGTGGAAGTTGGGAACGAGGTTGTTGACGTTACTACGCCAGTTGCCGTAGAGATTAGGCTCGCTGCCATCTTCCTCGGGGAACCACCAGGCGTGCTGGCAGTGGATGGTGTTCTCGTCAACCGTCTCGGTGACCTTGGCCTTCTGCTTGCAGCTTCCAAACTGGTTCCAGATCTCGCACCACTGCCCGTCTGCGATGCCGAGCTTCTGGGCCGTCTTGGGGTTCACCTCGACGATGGGATCGGGGTTGAGCTCGCGGCAGAACGGAACCTGGCGGTTCTCGGAGTGGAAGAAGGCGTAGGGGCGGGCACCAGTCGTGAGCACGTAGGGATACTCCTCCAAGAGCTCCGGCGTGTTGACGGGGCTGTACTGCGGCTCGTCGTAGTAGGGCAACGGGTCGTCGTCGAACTGCTGGAAGATGGTGGAGTAGAGCTCGATGCGACCGGTCGGCGTGTTGAAGCCCACCTTGCCATCGCTGCGCAGCTTGCCACACTCGTTCTTGCGGTAGGTCACTTCGTCTTGGACATAGACCGCGGGAGCCACATCGCGGAACTTGAACTTGTTCGAAAGGCGCAGGTGGTTGATGAAGTCCTCGACGGTATCGTAGTCGGTCCACCACTGCGGATTAAGTGCCTTGCCGAGCTTGAAGCAGGCCTCGGCATCCGTCAGGGCCTCGCCCGTGCGCGTGGCCGCCTGCGAGAAGCCCTTGATGCCCATGGACGCACCGTAATGCGTGAACGTGGTGCCTTCGCGTTCGGCCGATGCTGCCAGCGGCAGGAACACGTCGCAGGACGCCTGGGCCGATGGCGTCATGAAGGTATCGATGGTGAAGCAGAACTCGAGCGACTTGAGGATGGCATCATGCCAGCGCTTGGGCTCGGCCGATGTGCACGACATCAGGTTGTTGCCGCAGTACATGCCCAACTTGATGGGATAGGGCTCGCCGGTCTCCAACGTCTGAAGCATGAGATCGGCATGTGCGTTCATGATGAGATTGCAATAGGCGGGATACTCGGCCAGGCCGATCATCTCGCTCACGAGATCGCCAACGCCCTTCTCGAAGCCGAAACCCACCTCGTTGAGGCCGGAGGTCACGTCGCCCAGGACGTTACCACCGGGCACGTCGATGTTGCCGGTGATGGCCATGAGGTCAAGGATGCACTGACCAGCCTGCATGCCGTTGGCCTTCTGGTCGATGGCAAGTCCCCAGGAGATGCTGGCGGGTTTGGCCTGAGCGTACATGCGGGCAGCCTCGACGATCTTTTCCTCGGGAATGCCGGTGATTTCGGCAGCCTTTGCCGATGTCATGCCCTTCTCCGGGTCGTTGATGCGCGCCTTGAGCTCGTCGAAACCATAGCACCAGTACTCGACGTATTCGTGATCGTAGAGGTCCTCGTTGATGATGACCGAGAGCAAGCCCATGGCAAGCGCGGTATCCGTGCCGGCACGCAGGCGCAGATGGATGTCGGCGCGGCTGGCGAGCCAGTTCATGCGCGGGTCGACCATGATGAGGCGCGTGCCGCGGCGCATCATGTCGATGACGGCATGGCCGAAGAGGCCGTCGCCGTTGGACGACAGCGGCATCTTGCCCCACATGATGAGGCACTCGGGCAACTCGTAGGCTGGGTCGTCAAAGCGTCCGGGCAGGGCGCAGGCGTAGTCGATCTCGGGATAGGCCGAACCGATGATGTAGCTCGATGCGGCCAGGCGCGGAATGTAGCAGGCGTAGCCCGACTGCGTGTAGCAGTAGTTGGGCGTGCCGAGCATGACCGAACCATAGGGGTTGAAGGTGCCGCCCTCGCGGCCGGTGCCCGTGAAGCACACGCAGCTCTCGCGTCCGTACTGCTTGGTGATGCGGTCGTAGTTCTCCTTGATGATGGCCACGGCCTCATCCCAGGTGCAGCGCTCCCACGCATCGGCATCGCCGCGCTTCTCGGGATCGCGCTTCATCGGGTAGATGATGCGGGAGGGATTGTACATGTAGTCCATGAGCGTGAGGCAGCGCACGCAGAGGCGTCCCTGCGTAACCGGATGGTTCTCATCACCCTCGACCTTGACGACGCGATCCTCGCCATCGGTGTAGACCTTCAGTCCGCAGCCCGTGGGATGACATCCCGGAGCAGACCACGGGGACAGACGCGTGACGGTGAGTCCGTCCTCCTCAAAGCGCCACGGCTTTCCGATGTCGTTGACGTCGGAGAGCGTGTCCAGTTTCACGACTGGGGCAGCTTTCATCTCTTCCATGAATGACCGCCTTTCTCCTTCTCTCAGTTGGTTTTGAAACCGACGAGCTGACGAGTGCTCGCCGATACAGAAAGTCTAGAAAGCGCGTATGGAGTGGTCATGACCCGCAGGGAATGGACTTGGGGGTGAGATGAGAGGGTGAGAAGTAGCCCGCATCAAATGAGACAAAAGTCGCCGGGGCACTTTTGTCTGGTTTCTTGTTGGCGGAAAGCAAGTCAAATACACTGTGTGCTTATCCCGCAACAAGGAGGACACAATGCTCGTACTGGTCGTAAACGCCGGAAGTTCCAGTTTGAAAAGCCAGCTCATCGACACAAATAACAAGTTGTCGCTCATGAGGTGCCTTGCGGAAAAGGTTGGCTCGCCCGAAGCGTTCATGAACGTCTCGTTCGCGCCCGACTTTGCCAAGACCTCCTACGACGTGGCGGGTCTTACGGTGCCGGAATGCCTCAAAGAGCTACTAGACATACTGGTGCAGGACCCCAAAAGCCCCATCAGCAGCCTCGACCAGATCGATGCAATCGGAAATCGCGTCGTCGCGGGTGGCGAGTACTTCAGCAAGGCCACGCTCATCGATGACGACGCACGGGCGAAGCTCGAGGCATGCGAGGAGTTGGCGCCGCTCCATAACCCGCCCGCAGACGCTTGCATCGACATGATGCGCAAGATGATGCCAGACACGCCGGAGGTCGCCGTGTTCGACACCGCATTTCACACCACGATGCCTCCGAAGGCCTACATGTACCCATTGCCCATGCGCTACTACGAGGATTATCGCATCCGTCGCTACGGCGCCCACGGCACGAGCCATCGCTATG
The DNA here is from genome assembly GCA_900556425.1 of uncultured Coriobacteriaceae bacterium. Classification (GTDB taxonomy): domain Bacteria; phylum Actinomycetota; class Coriobacteriia; order Coriobacteriales; family QAMH01; genus QAMH01. The sequence goes on along the minus strand of USOR01000059.1, from coordinate 1,859 downwards.
CGGCGAAGCAGGCAGCCGCCCTTCTCGGACGTCCGCTCAAGGACCTTGGCCTCATCACCTGTCATCTGGGAAACGGCGGCTCCATCACGGCCGTGAACCATGGCAAGTCCATCGACACCACCATGGGCTTCACGCCGCTCGAGGGCCTCATGATGGGCACGCGCACGGGCTCCATCGACCCGGCCATCATCACCTACATCATGCGTCGCGAGGGCATCAGCTTTGACGAGATGGATGCCATCCTCAACCGCGAAAGCGGCATCCTGGGCGTGTCGGGCCTATCCAGCGACATGCGCGACGTGCTGGAGGCGGCACAGGATGGCAACGAGCAGGCTGAGCTCGCAATCGACATGTACGTGTACCGGGTGCAGAAGGCCATTGGCGGCTTCTACGCCGCGATGACGCGAACAGACGCCGTCGTCATGACCGCAGGCATTGGCGAGAACTCGGCCGAGCTGCGCGAGCGCATTTTCGACGGGCTGGCGCACATGGGCATGATTCTCGATAAGGACCGCAATCACGTGACGGGCCAGATAGGCGTCAATCGCATCATCTCGATCGACGACAGCCCCATCAAGATCTGCGTCGTGACCACCGACGAAGAAGTGCGCATCGCCCGCGAGACGAGCAGCCTCGTGAAGAAACTCAACAAAAAGTAGCGAACGAAGCGCGCTTAGTCCCCGAAGACGAGAGCGATGGCACGCAGATTTATCTCGTGAAAGCGAGGCTTCACGCGAGCGCGTATAGCGGCTTCAAGCTCATCACGCGTAATGCCGAGCGCGCCGCTTTTGACAGCCGCGGCAAGCAGTGCGATGTTGAGCACCTTTGCCGATCCGACCTGATCGCAGATGGAGGTTCCATCGACTTCGATGAGCGTGGCATCGGGCAGCGAACGCAGGTATGCAAGCGCCTCGGAGCCGTCGTAGTCGATGCCTTGCAGGGCCGCTACCGGAGGTTGGGTTGCCTGTGTGTTTACGACGATGGTGGCGCCAGGCGCAAGGTAGTCGATGCAGCGCACGGCCTCGCCAGGCTCGAAGGCGATGAGGCAGTCGGCACAGCCCTTGGGCACGAGCGGGGATTGCGGATGGCCACCACGCACGTGACTTGCAACTGAGCCGCCGCGCTGTGCCATGCCAATGGTCTCTGCGGTCTTTACGTGCTCGTCGCGGGCGAGCAGCACCTGCGCGATGAGGCGCGAGGCAAGCACATTGCCCTGACCGCCCACGCCACAGATGACGCAGTTGAGTCCGGAGCGTCTACTCATCGCGTCCCCCTTCCCGCAGCGCGTCAGTGGGGCATATCTTGCAGCAGAGCTCGCAACCATAGCACAGCGATGCATCTACGGCCACGTGGCCATCCTCGACTACGAGAGCAGGGCAACCAAGCTGCTTGATGCAGACGCGGCAGTCAATGCAGGCATCGAGGTCAAGCTCAACGGCTGGATGCCGTGGCGGCTCGAGATAGATGCAGGGCGACTTGAAGATGATGGCACGCACGCCCGTCTTGTCGATGGCATCGCGTACCGTCTGCACGGCAGCCTCGAAGTCGAGCGGATCGACGATTGCACACTCGACATCGAGTGCTTCGAGAATGCGCGGGATGCTGAGCGCAGGCACTTCGTTGCCCATCATCGTGCGGCCCGTGCCCGGATGCGGCTGCTGGCCGGTCATGGCCGTCGTCGAGTTGTCGAGTATGCACACGATCATATCGTGCTGGTTGTAGACGGCGTTAACGACGCCCGTGATGCCGCTGGCAAAGAAGGTCGAATCGCCCACGAAGCCAAACGCGAGCGTGCCAGGGTCAGCCGTCTCGATACCCTGCGCGACGGTGATGCCACCGCCCATGCACAGGCATGTGTC
>USOR01000058.1 GCA_900556425.1 uncultured Coriobacteriaceae bacterium | reverse complement strand
ATAGCGTACGAGCCAGCACCGTCCCCGGCACACGCCATAAAAAGTAGGTCTGGTCCTTGTGCTCATCGAGCGCGCGAAGCAAGTGGCCGGACTTTGCGCTCGGGTCATCGAGAAGCACGCGTGCGTAATGCCCCGTTGCGATGTAGTCTGCGCCGCGCTCGAAGGCCTCGCGTGCGAAGACGCCGAACTTCACCTTCTCGTTGCACATGACGTCTGGATTGGGCGTGAGGCCACGTGCATAGCAATCGACCAGGTAGTCGACCACATCGCGTTTGTATTCCTCCTCGTAATCCCAAACCTCGAGGTCGATGCCCAGCTGCACGGCCACGCGCTCGGCATCGGCAAGGTCCTCGGCCCAGGGGCATTTGAATCCCGGCAAATCGACCGACCAGTTGCGCATGTACACGCCCGTGACGTCGAAGCCCCGTTCCACAAGCAACGCCGCAGCCAGCGAGGAATCCACTCCCCCGCTCATGCCGACGATGACCTTCTGCGCCATGTACGTCCTCTCCACTTACGGCTTTCAACAAAAATGAAGATACCACGTATTTCGAACGGAGCGGCTCCCCCTCCTGTCATTTCGAGCGAAGCGACCGTAAGGTCGCACAGTCGAGAAATCTCTTGCCAAGATCTCTCCGTTCCGCGGTCTGACGACTGCTCCAGTCGAGATGACAACGAAATGGCGAGATTTCTCCACTCCGGCGCTGCGCGCCTCCGGTCGAAATGACAATGGGGAGCACTGCGCGCCTGCGGTCGAAATGACAAGGCGCGAGCTAGCCCACACGTTTCATTTCGGTACGAACGACCTCGATGATGATCTGCGCCGCCCGCTCGACCTGCTCGCGCGTCGTATCGTGCCCAAGCGTGATGCGCACGCTGCCTTCGGCGACTTCCGGCGACACGCCGATTGCCTCGAGCACGGGCGAAACCGTCATCTTGCTCGCAGCGCACGCCGAACCCGTCCCGACATAGACACCGCGCTGATCGAGCGAGATGACAAGACGACGAGCGAGCAATCCCGGAAAGGAAATGTGCAGGAGGTTGTCGAGACGCTGGGCGTCACGCGTCGGCCCCGCAACGACGGCATCGGCAAACGCGGCCGTCAGCGTAGCTTGTAGCCAATCGCGCAGCTCGCGCAGGCGCCTTGCCTCGTCCTCGCGCCGCTCGCGGGCAAGCTCGAAGGCGCGCGCGAAACCGATGATGCCCGGAACGTTTTCCGTCCCGCTTCGCAAGCCCGCCTCCTGGCCACCGCCGCACACGAGCGGGCGTAGCTCGATGCCGCTGCGCACCCAGAGCAAGCCCATCTGCTTGGGACCATACATCTTGGCGGCGGATACGGTGACAAGGTCCGCCCCGAGCGAGGAAACGTTGAGCGTCTTGAGTGCCGCCGCCTGCGAGGCATCCGTGTGTAGGTAAATGGGACGCATATCACCAGCCGCAAGGCGGCGTGTACGCTCATCGCCCACGACCTGCGCAAGCTCGCGCAGCGGTTGGATCGTCCCAATCTCGCCATTGGCAAGGGCGATGCTGACGAGCTCCGTATCGGAACGAATCGTTGCCTTCAAGGTATCGGGACTCACGAAGCCCTGCGCATCGACAGGCACGAGCGATCCATTCTCGCGCGCTAACACGCAGCTGCGCATGCTCGCATGCTCAATGGCGCTCGCGATAACGTGCGCGCCGGGCGCGGCGGCGGTAAGCGCGAGGTTGTTTGCCTCGGTCGCCCCCGCTGTGAAGACGATGTTGGCGGCCTTGCCCCCCATGAGGTGCGCGATGCGTGCACGGGCATCCTCCACGCTCGCATGCACTTGACGCGCGGGCGTATACGATGCCGAGGGGTTCGCGAAGTCCTGCGAGAAGTAGGGCAACATCGCCTCGAGCACCTGCTCGTCAACAGGCGTTGCCGCTGCATAGTCTAGATATATCCCCTCGTCAACGCTCATGTTCGATGTATCTACCCGGTCGCTGCGACCTTAGCTAAACAGACTCCTGAACCAGCCCTTTTTCTTGGGTGCCTCATGCTGTGCCTCGTGCTGCGCCTCATGCTGTGCTTCGTGCTCTTGCACCTCATCCGGTCCCTCGACCTTGGGTGTCGTATGGGGGAAATCGCTCATGTACGAGCGCTCGCGCGCAAGACGCTGCTCGGTGGTTTCCGTACTCACCGGGACATTCGCTGTCACGGGCTTGGGAGCCTCAGCCGACTTCTTCGAGGGCTTGAAGTGCTTGCCGAGCGGCTGGTCGTCCATGTTGACGTTTTCGTCCAGCATGGCAGAGGCGTTGAATCCGGCGCTGTGCGCCGGCTTGGTCGTGATGAACGGCAGGTCCAGGTCAACCTTCTCCTTACCCTTTTTCTCGGGCTTCTTCTCGGATTTCTTTTCGGCCTTCTTCTCGGGCTTGTCCTTTTTCTCGGACTTGTCCTTGTCCTTCTTGCCGCTCTTTTCCTTGTCCTTGCTCTTCTTGCCTGCCTTCTTGTCCGTAGGCTCCTCGGCATTCTCCTCCACGCTTGGAGTGCTGGGCAGATCTTCGACCTCGGCCCCTGTCGAGAGCAGCTCGATGTCGGCCTCCTCCAGTGCCTCGGGTTGCTCGTCCTCCTGCAACGAAGCAGGTTCAAGTTCAAATGCGGGTTCAGAATCAAGAACCGGTTCAGATTCGAGTTCAAGCCCGGATTCAACTTCTTGCTCGGTCTATGGCTCTGGCTCGGGTTCCGGTTGCGGCTCCGGTTCAAGGACACGCTTGGGCTCTTGCTTCGGCTCCAAGGGCAGCGGAGCGACGCGCTTCACGCCCTGCATCGGATGGTCGATGCACCAGGCCTGCATGCTGAACTCCTCGTCACACGGGCACATGTCCTTGTCACGGCTTTCGGCAACCATCTTGTATTCGCCATTTGCCTCGAGCGTGCGTGCCTTGACGTTGTCCTCGAAGATCTTGTCGAGGAAGAGCATGATTGCCTCGCGGGCGCGATGCGTGGTGATGGGCACCGCCACCTCGACACGATGCACGAGGTTGCGCGTCATGAGATCGGCCGAGCCGACATACATGCGCATGTCGTCGCCTTCGCCGAAGACGAAGATGCGACTGTGCTCGAGGAACTGGCCGACGATACTGCGCACGTGCACGTTCTCGGTCTTGCCCTCGATGCCTGGCACCATGCAGCAGATGCCGCGAATGTTCATGCGAACCTGTACGCCCGCCTGCGATGCCTTGGCCAGGCGATCGATGATATCGCGCTCGGTGAGCGAGTTGCACTTGAGCGTGATGCGTCCGGCGGGACCCTTGGCGATCTCGCGGTCGATGAGCTTGAGGATGGTGCGCTTGATGGCCACCGGAGCGACGAGTAACCTGCGATAGTAGCCGTTCAGGTTGCCGATGAGCATGTTCTGGAAGAACGTGACGGCATCGCGGCCGATTTCGGCATCGGAGGTCATGAGGCTCAGGTCGGTGTAGAGGCGCGCCGTCTTCTCGTTGTAATTGCCCGTGCCTATCTGCGTGATGTAGGTTACGCCATCAGCGGAGCGCTTGGTGATCAGGCATACCTTGGAGTGGCACTTGTAGTTCTCCATGCCGTAGATGATGTTGCACCCGGCCTCCTCGAGGCGCCCCGACCAGTCGATATTGTTCGCCTCGTCAAAACGCGCCCGCAGCTCCATGAGGACGGTGACTTCCTTGCCGTTCTCGGCTGCCTCGGCAAGATGCTGCGCCACGCGCGACTCGCTTGCCAGACGATACACCGTGATCTTGATGGAGAGCACGTCCGGGTCGATGGCCGCCTCCTGCAGCATGCGCAGGAAGGGATCGATGGAGTCGTAGGGGAAGAACAGGAGGCGATCGCGCTCTTCGACCTGTGCCATTATCGAGCGGCCAAGATCGAACTCAGCCGACGCGCGCGGCACGAAGGGCGCGTAGCTGAGCTTGTCCCTCTTGTCGGCATCGACGCGACGCTCCAGGCCGAAGACCCAGCCAAGGTTGATGGGGGCGCTGTACGTATACATTTGGTTCTTCGTGAGCTTGAGGCGCTTGAGCAGGCCAGCGAGGAGCAGCTTCTCCGGCTTGCCCTCGACCTCGAGGCGCACGGGGTTGAGACGATTGCGCTTCTTGAGCAGACGCGACACATGCAGGCGATAATCGCCCTCGTCGTCAGCGAACTTCTCCTCGTCAAAGCTGATGTCGGCATTGCGCGTGACCGAGATGATGCATGGCTCGGATGTCTCGTAAATGTCGAAGATCTTCTTGACGTGGTGGGCGATGAGCTTCTCGGCGCGCACGAAGTGGAGCGGCTCTTCCGGGTCGCAGATGATGGGCGCGATGTTCTCCGGGACGGGCACGATGCCAAGGTGCTGGCTGCCGTCCTCCTCGCTCAGCAGCGTCACGATGTAGAGTTCCTTGTTGCGCAGGTGCGGGAACGGATGACGCTCGTCGACGACCTGCGGCGAGAGCACGGGGCGTATGTACTCGCGGTAATAATCGCGGGCGAAACGACGCTCCTTCTTGGAGAGGTTGTCGAGGTCGAGCTCCTTGAAACCATAGGGCTCGAGATCGGCAACGACCTGGGCGTAAATCTCGTCGCGCTCCTCGACGAGCGGCCTCACGGCAGCGAAGACGGCTTCGAGCTGCTCGCGCGGCGTCATGTTGGTCTTGTTCTCGCGAATATCGGGCGCGATGATGGAGAGGTCCATGAGACTACCGACGCGCACCATGAAGAACTCGTCAAGATTCGTGCAGAAGATGCTGATGAACTTCAGACGCTCGAAAAGGGGCACGCTCGGGTCGAGCGCCTCTTCGAGAACGCGACGGTCGAACTGCAGCCAGGATAGTTCGCGATTTTGCGTGTACGAATAATCGAGTTCCTTGCGCTTGACAGGCGCTTCCTCGAGACCTTCCTCGGGATTGCCGTCCTGCACGACTTCGACTTCGGGCTCCTCCGAACTCTCGATGTCTTCTATGGTCTCGATGACCGCTTCTTCTGGAGTGACAACCTCGCCGATTTCTTCGAAATTTTCAGATGCATTCTCGGACATGGTCTCTTGCATGCCAACTCCCCTCTCATCAGCCTAGCCTTTTGATATTACTACATTGCCGAGAAGTATCCGAGCAGTTCGGCAACGCCCCAAATGGCCACGAGATGCGCAGGGTAGTAGATATAGAAGAGATACTTGAGATGCCAGGTGCCACGCTTGCCGTTATAGCTGGCCAGAGGCACAATCGCGAGAAGCGAGAACCATTGGATGCCACCGAGCCAATCGTTCATCTGCACGCAAACCAGAATGATGCCAAGGCATGCGAACGCGAGCATGATTCGCAGACGCTTCTTGTCAAGCGCCTTTTTGAAGAAAATGCGCGGCATATAGCAAAAGACGGGAAGCATGATTCCCCAGAAGCCGTAATCGACCGAGAAATCGGTTCCGGCGAAGAGGACGGGCAGGACGAGTGCCACGAAGACATCAAGCGCAAGTGCGCCGACGACTGCCAGGGCTCCTGCAAGGTCCCTGCGATCATCGGCAAGTTGGACCGCGTAGATCGTGATGATGGCGAGCACGAAACTCGTAAGTATGCTCTGCTCGAGACTACCCATCGCGAGAAAGAAGCCAATCTGGCACGCGAAACCAAGCGCGAAGATACCCCCGAGGTAGCGTTTCTTGCTATGCGTATAGAAGCAACCCTCGGCAATCATGTACGCGAAGATGGGATACGTGAGACGGCCGATAATGCGAAGGATGAGGTACTGGGGCAAGAGAACGACGCCGATATGGTCAATCGTCATCGTTATCAAGGCGAGTATTTTAAGCTGGTTTCCCGTCATCACGAAGGGTATTCTATCGTTTCCGAAAGGATGACGAACGGGTGGGACAGGGGG
>USOR01000057.1 GCA_900556425.1 uncultured Coriobacteriaceae bacterium | reverse complement strand
TCAGGCCCTCAGAATACAGCTTGTTCAGATAGCGCAGGCCTTCGCGATACTCTTCCTTGTTGACGCCGGTGTCGATGACGCCGACCTCTTCGTCGCGCTCATGGGCCATGACGAGACCAATCTGGTGGCCTGCGAGATCGCCATGACCGCCTTCAACGTCCCGCGCTGCATCGCCAACGTCAACAACCCCAAGAATGGTCGCATCTTCCACGAGGTGGGTATCGAACCCGTCTCGTCGACTGAGCTCATCGCGCGCATGGTCGAGGAGGAGGCCATCGTCGGCGACATGCGCATGGTGTTCTCGTTGCGCGAGGGCGACATCGTGATGGTCGAGACGAAGCTTCCCGCCAAGATGCGCCACAAGGACGGCGTGCGTGTGGCGGATATCCCGTTCTCGCATGACACGCAACTCATCGCCGTCATTCGCGATGACGAGTTCGTGATGATCACGGGCGACACGGTGCTGTATCCGGGCGAGACCATCATCGCCGCCACCAAGAGCGATGCAGAGGAAGAGTTCCGCAACATCATCAGGCATCTATAAGGTGGCGAGGAGATTTCTCGACTCCGCTTCGCTCCGCTCGAAATGACAGTGGGAGGCATCCGCCCGCTCGAAATGACAGAGGGGGCTACCTCGGGGTTTCGGAGTTCGCTCTGAAATCGGTCCGGGATTGCTCCTGATTTAGTCCGAAAACGTTCAGATTGTCGGGGTGGTTGGCTCGGTGCCATCCGTCGCATAGTCATGTCTCCAAAACCGAAGGCTTCGGAGGAGAGATGACCAAGCAACGAAAACAAGCGCTCGTCGCAGGAGCATGCGGCATTATCGCCGCACTCTGCGTATTTGCCTATACGGCAACGATTCAGTCCGAGGCATCCATGGCACGCGCATCGGCGATTCGCAGCTACGGCGGTGAGCGCGTCGAAGTCCTCGTGGCGAACAGGACGATCCCCATCGGCGGCACCATCGACGAGTCCAACACGAGCGTGCAGGAATGGCTGGTCGACTTTCTGCCCCAGGGGCAAGCGGCACAGAGCTACGAGGAGCTTCAGGGCCTCGTCGCGCAGACGGAGATTCGCGTGAACGAACCCGTGTTGCTCGAGCGCGTCGGTGACGGCTCATCGCGCATCACCGTGCCAGACGGCCTGGCAGCTGCAAGCGTCGCATCCGATGACGTGCTCGCGGTAGGTGGCGCGATACGCGCCGGTTCGGTCGTGGACGTCTACGTTGAAGCCTCATCAGGGGAAATCACGATGCTCGGCAAGCATATCCTCGTCCTTGAGACGAGCACGCTCGAAGACAGCAAGGAGAAGCAAATCTCCTGGGTCACGCTCGCCGTCAAACCCTCGAGCGTGAGCGACCTCATCGCAGCAGCCTCGAAGGGAACCATCCACTTCGTTCTACCTGGCAACAGCGCGGCAAACCAGGGGGACTGACATGAGAGACATGGTATCCAGCACATATTCCGCGCAGGGCACGCGACGTGCTCCGCTCATCACGCTCGTATCGGCAAGCGGCGGCGTTGGCAAGAGCACAATTGCGCTCATCATCGGCCACCTGACAGCGGCACATGGCATCAAGACCGCCATCGTTGAGGGTGACCTACAATTCGGCGACATGGGCTTCTGGCTCGGCCTCGATGTCAAGCTCTCCTCGCTCGCGCAGGGCGAAGGTTGCATTCCCGTCCCCATCTCGGCACAACTCGACCTTTTCAAAGCACCCGTCTTGCCCGAGGTCGCCGAGGAGGTATCGGATGCGGTGGCCCGCGTCGTCGAAAACGCCCGGGCAAACTATGATCTCATCATCGCCGATACCGGGCAATTCTGGTCGGGGCTCACGGGCGAGCTCCTGTGCAATTCCGAGCTCGTGCTGCTCGTCATGGACCAGCGCAGGGCATCGGCGTACGGCGCCATCAAGGCGCTCGAGCTCTGCCAGCGTCTCGGCATCCCCCTCGCGCGCATCGCGCACGTCTTCAACCGTGCCTCGGGAATCCCCCGCAGCGAGATAGAGCGCATCGAAGACTCGCTCGGCTGCGACGAGCTCTTCAGGCTCGCGGACGGCAAGGCATCGGTCGAAGCCCTTGTTGGCATGAGGCGCATCGAGGAGCTCATCGAAGACGCAGCGGCACCCGTGCCCGATGTCGAGCAGCTTCTCGCCAGGCTCCTCCCCCGCATTGGCGTCGAGTTCTCGCCCACCGAGCACAGGAAGACGAGGCGATTCTTCGCATGAGACTCGGCGATTACATACGGCAAAGTCCGCAAACTGCGGCAGACGAGGCACTGGGCGCAGTCTCCGAGAAGACTCATGCGCACCTACGCGAGTTGCTGTACCGCGAAGTCCCGAGCGAGCGCATCGCGCAGCTTCTGAACCAGGGGCGCGAGCGTGCGCGACAGGAGCTCGCCGTCTGCATCGAGCAGATTCTGAGCGCACATGATTTCGCACCCATGAGCGACATCGATCGTGCCGTCCTCATCGAGCGCACGCTCGACATGGTGCTCGGCCTGGGTCCCATCGAGAAGATGCTCAAAGACGACTCGATTACCGAGATCATGGTCAACGGGCCCCACTCCGTCTTCTTCGAGCGCGACGGCATCGTATGCAAGAGCAACGAGCACTACGATTCCGAAGAGCAGCTGCGTCTCGTCATCGACCGTATCGTCTCGCCACTCGGCAGACGCGTCGACGAGCAGTGCCCTCTCGTGAACGCCCGCCTTCCAGAAGGACACCGCGTCAACGTCGTCATCCCTCCCCTCTCGATGAGCGGAAGCACGCTTACCATACGCAAGTTCCGCAAGCGCTCCTTCACGCTTGACGAGCTTGTCGGGCTGGATGCGCTTACGCCAGAGATGGCGCAGCTGCTTGCCTGGGCCATACGCGCGCGCAAGAACATCGCCGTCTCGGGTGGCACGGGCGGCGGCAAAACAACGCTGCTCAACGCACTTTCGCGCCTCATCCCCTACGAGGAGCGCGTCATCACGATCGAGGACAGCGCCGAGCTCAGGTTCGACCAGCATCCGCACGTCGTCCGGCTCGAAGCGCGACTTGCCAACGCCGAGGGCCGTGGCATAGTCACCATACGCGACCTCGTCACCAATGCGCTGCGCATGCGCCCTGACCGCATCATCGTTGGCGAGTGTCGTGGTGCCGAGGCGCTCGACATGCTGCAGGCCATGAACACGGGACATGACGGATCGCTCACGACCCTGCATGCCAACTCGCCCGCCGAAGTCATCCCGCGTCTCGTGATGATGGTTCGCTATGGCATGGACCTCCCCATCGAAATCATCGAGGAGCAGGTCGCATCGGCACTCGACCTCATCGTGCAACAGGACCGTCTCTCGGGCGGCAAGCGTCGCGTCACGCAAATTGCCATGCGCGGCAGAGACACCGGCTCCGCACGCAAATGCCAGCGCTTCACGCCAATCGTGCGCTGGGACCGACGCGCGCAGCGCTACGAGTGGGGCGATTTACCTGCATGGATCGAGGAGCTTCCCTTCATGGATATTGCAGGCGAAGAGGAGGTGGCGCAATGGGTGCAATCAGTGCGGTGCTGCTGTTCGCAAGTATAATCGCGACCTTTCTCTGCGTTCGGAAAGCCGTGCCCTTGCTCGCGCATCTGCGGCGCACCCTGCCACTCGCGCACGTTGACAGGCGGCTCGTGCTCGAGGATGCCAAAGGCCGCATTGCCTCGACCAGGCTGCTGGCTCCCATCCTGGGAAAGGCCCGCGAAAAGAAACGTGCCGAGGAGCTGCAGAAGGGCATGCCCGAGCTTTTGCGCCTGCTCTGCATCGCACTCGACTCAGGATCCTCGCTCGTCATGGCACTACGCTACGCAGCGGACAACTGCGATGAGCCTCTCGCCGGCGAACTCAAGCGCACGGTCTGGGATCTCGAATCTGGTCAGGGCTTTGACGAGGCACTCGAGAAGCTGCGCGCCCGAACAGGCGGTTCGGAGTTCGCGTACCTGGCCGTCGCCATGGAGATTCAGCATCAGTCCGGCGGCAGCCTCACGACCATACTCCAAAACGTCTCGACGTTGCTCCAGCAAGCCGCAGAACTCAAGGAAGATCTGCGCACCAAGACCGCACAGGGGCGTCTCTCGAGCCGCATCGTCGCCCTCATGCCTTTTGCGCTGCTCGGCATTCTCTCGGTCTTCTCGCCTGGATATCTGACGGGATTTCTCGCATCCCCGCTTGGCATATGCCTTTTCGCGCTTGCGATGTTGCTCGAGGCGACAGGCATACTCCTCGTGCGACGTGCGCTTGCCATCGACTTCACGGTCGATCTCGAGGAGATGGTATAGATGCTTGCCGTCCTGCTTCGACTCTCTGCATGCCTGCTCGCCTGCGCGTGCGCATGCCTCTGCGTGCGGCTTGCCTGGACGCGTATCAAGCTCGTGGCACAACCACAGCGAGCTGTGAGCATCGAAGACATTCTGCGTGATCCCACCCTGAGCTTTCTGGTGTTTTGCGGCGCAGGCATCGTCATCTCCTACGCCACATCTCTCGGGTTGCTCGTGCCCTGCATCGTCCTCGCCTATGTGCTCTCGCGTCGCGCGCCTACCATGCTCGACGCACGACGGGCACGCGAGCTACGCAGCGCCTGCGACGAGCAGGTCGACGTGATGGCAGACATTGTCGCCATGGGCGTGCGTGCCGGCCTGTCCTTCGATGCGGCGCTCGACTTGTACTGCGCCAAATTCGATAACGCGCTCGCTTGTCACATGCGCGAGACACAACTCGAATGGAAGAGCGGATTGGCTTCGCGCAAGGAGGCCCTGGCCACGCTCTCGTCCCGCATCGACTCGAAAGCACTCAAACGCTTCTCCGAGACGTCCCTGCAGGCCATCCACCACGGTTCCCCACTCGCCGACATGCTGGGACGCTTCTCCGCCGACGTTCGACAGCAAAGACGTGCCGCCATCGAACGCCAGATTGCAAAGACGCCAGTCAAGCTTCTCATTCCAACGGGAATATGCATTCTGCCCGCCATGCTCATCTTGGTCATGGGGCCGGTGCTTCTCCAATTTATCCAGACAGGTTTCTAGAAGAAAGCAAGGAGAACATCATGCAAAAGATCAAAAACCGTGCATTAGGCGCCTATATCAAGGCAACGGCAAGAATCAAGACCTTGCCTGAGAAAGGCCAAGGCACAACCGAGTACGCAATCCTTGTCGGCGTGCTTGCCGTCATCGCCATGATTGCAATCGCGGCGTTTCGTGACCGCATTGGCGAGCTCTGGGATGCAATCTCGAGTGGAATCAACGGTCTGTGATGCGCAAGCGATTGCATGAGAGCGGGCAGGCATCGGTCGAATACCTCATCGTCGGGCTTACGTTCATTGCGCTCATGGGTGCGCTCGCAACCCTCTGGCGCTTCATCGCGACGGGCGCCTTGAGCTCTCTCATTCAGGCAAGCGCTTCGCATGCGCTTGGATGCGTAGAAGGGATTTTCGATGCGCTCTTGTTCTGAATCGGGACAGTCGACCGTCGAAGCGGCCGTGTTGTTGCCCGTACTCTTTGTCGTGTTCGGCCTGCTGCTGCAGCCAGCCATCTTGCTCTACAACCGCTGCATCATGAACACTGCGGCCGCGGAAGCCTGCCGCCTCGTCGCAACGAGTTCGGGCGATGACGCAAGCACGCGCGCCTATATCGAGCATCGACTTGAGGCGATACCAAAAGTCCCGATCTTCCACGCCGATGAGACCTGGAACATCACCTGGTCATGCTCGGATGATGGAACGGCGCAGACCAGCATCGAGAACCATGTGCAGCCGCTTCCGCTCTTTGGAATCCTCGCTGGGCTCACAAACGCTGTCGACGAGAACGGTGCCGTCATTCAGCACGTGGAGCTTTCCTGCTCGCCCACCCCCAATTGGGTTGGCGAGCAGGGGTACGACCCTTCGGATTGGATCGGAAAATGGGAATGAGCAAGCATCCGTCCTTCACGCGTAGAGAGGG
>USOR01000056.1 GCA_900556425.1 uncultured Coriobacteriaceae bacterium | reverse complement strand
TGAGCCGCGCGTTCGCTATCACGGGCAGCAAGAAGGGTTTCTGCGATATGCCGAAGTCGATGCTGCCATCCAGGACGCGACGCTCGATTTCCTCCTCGCCCAGCATTTCCGAGTTGAACACGTCGGAGGGAAACCGCTCGACGATGCGCGCCGTCAGGTTCCACAGGGGAGCAGGTGCGCAGGTGCCGACGCGCAGGGTGCGGGCACGGCGCTGCGCCTCATCGACGGCGTCCTGGAGCAGCTGCACCTCGCGCAGCACGTTTCTGGCGTGCGCGACGGCCGCGCGTCCTGTCTCGTTGAGACGGACGCTGTTCTTCTGCCGATCGAAGAGTTGGGCGCCGAGTTCTGCCTCGAGTCGTTGAATCGACCGACTGAAAGCCGATTGCGAGAGGCTGCACGCGTTGGCGGCGGCCGACATGGTGCCGTGCTGCGCGAGCGTCTCGAGTTGTCTAAGCTGGTTGATATCCATGAATGTCACCTTGCGTTTCATGCATAGCAATTTGCATGATGGGAATTGTATTTCATGACTACATATACGCACAATTGGGATATGAAATAGAACACTGAATTACGTCATTGCATGGTATGCATGTCATGTTTAAGAAGGGTCTATGGGCAGAAAGGAAACATCATGGCAGTGAAGCAGACAGCAGGAAGGGACCAGTTGGGCGATTTCGCCCCGCAGTTCGCACAGCTCAATGACGATGTGCTCTTTGGGGAGGTGTGGTCGCGCGAGGACGAGCTCGACCTCAAGACGCGCTCCATCATCACCGTAACCTGTCTCGTGAGCAAGGGACTCGTTGACACGTCGTTCCAGTACCATCTGGCAAGTGCCAAGGCAAATGGCGTGACCAAGGAGGAGATGGCGGCAATTCTGACGCAGCTCGCGTTCTACGCTGGCTGGCCCAATGCCTGGGCGGCGTTTCGCATGGCGAAGGAGGTCTACGATGACTAACGCAGATAAGACGGCTGACCCCCTGTTTGGCTTGGGAAAGCCCAACGATGCGTTTGCGCAGTATTTCATCGGCGAGTCGTTTTTGAATCCCCTGACCGATCCCGAGCAGACGATCTTCCTCGCTAACGTGAGCTTCGAGCCGGGTTGCCGCAACAACTGGCATATCCACCATGCGGATAAGGGCGGTGGCCAGATCCTCCTGTGCACGGACGGTCGCGGCTGGTGCCAGTTCTGGGGAGAGGATGCCCGGGAGCTACATCCGGGCGACGTTGTGTTCATCCCCGCGGGCGTCAAACATTGGCATGGCGCGGCAAAGGACAGCTGGTTTTCGCACGTGGCCTTCGAGGCACCGGGCGAGGGTTGCTCGAACGAATGGCTCAAACCGGTCGCTGATGCGGAATACGATCTGCTGCCGTAAAGGTCGGATCCGATAACGCTTTAACAGGGTCGGAGGCAAAAGTGTCTCCGGCCCTTCTTGAAAACCCCGGTCTTCTTCGCAACGTTGACCC
Organism: uncultured Coriobacteriaceae bacterium; assembly: GCA_900556425.1. GTDB lineage: Bacteria > Actinomycetota > Coriobacteriia > Coriobacteriales > QAMH01 > QAMH01. The sequence continues at coordinate 4,516 of USOR01000056.1, read as the reverse complement.
ATCTGAGGCGCTTCACAAGGATTAGCGTATCTCGCGCGTGGCAACTTCGTTGGGTTTCGTCTCATCGTTGTCGTGCATGAACTTTACCCTTGATTGGAGTAATATTTGCGTTGGGGAGGGTCCTTGCGTAGGGAAGGCGCAAATCCATCAGCTTGCGTATAAGCCGCGGGGATTGACATTTGTCGGGGGAAACAAAAAAGACGGTCATATGCCTTGTGGGCTTGGCGTCGCTTTGCGCGATGTTTAGGGCTCCGTTTTTCGGATCCCTGACCGTGGGAATCACTTCGAATTTCTCAGGATTGCGTGTTGTATATGATGCCGCGCTCATTTTGATTGGGTGCATATTGGCGCTCGTGTCGTTGCAGAGGACCAAGGCCTTGCGCGGGGGCGAGCGATTGGAGGATAGATTCGTTCCCTATGCTGTCGGCGGTATCCTTGCCGTTGTAGGTGTCGTTGCCAACAGTGCGGGAAGGTCACTTGGTGTAACGGCTGACGTGTTTTATGTCGTGAGTATTATCATCCTTTGCATCGGCTTTGCGGCTCTTGTGGTTGGATGGTTTCGCGTGCTCGTGGGATTATCCAAAGACAAGATCACCGTCATGGTAACAGGCGCCTTTGTGGTGAGTCATGTATTTGGTCTGTTTGATATGTTTCCGCGCGAATGGGCGTCGATGCTCAGCTTGTCGTATCCGCTGCTCGCATTGGTTTGCCTGTATCTGCTGAGAAACGTGCCTGCTTGCCAACCTGTACGCGGACCAGAACCGCTTCTTCGGAGTGATTACCTGCGCGTAGTTCAGATATGCACCATGATCTTGATCTTTGCTGAGCTGCTTTGCGGTGCCTTTCTGCGCAGTCGTTGGGCTCATGGGGGAGTGAACTATGCGCCGAATCCGAGGACAATCTATTCGTACCTCGTATCTCTTGGCGTTGGCTTAGTGTTTCTCTGCATCGCATGGCGTTCGAAGACGACCTCGGGATGTACTCTGGTCATAGGCTCTATCGGTCTTGTTGGATTCGTCGTGTTTGTCGTTTTGTTCTCCCTCGTTCCGCCACAGTCATTTTCGATGTTTGTCACGGCTCTATACTCGGCGCTGCTTGTATATTCCATGGCGCTTATAAGTCTCTGGGGCATAGATGGCAAGCACTCGTTCATCTCTTGTGCGGCGGTTTTTCTTGTGATGTTTGGCGGTACTGCGGGCATTACCTCTTCGATAATCCCGGCTATCCTTGTCTATCTTCAGCTTACACCTGCCGATTTCCTGGCTCCTGTGGGCGCCGCGGCAGGACTCGTCATATCTTTAGGTATGTGCGTTGTGCTCTTTGTGATGATTGTCGTTAATCGCAGACTCTTCATGAACAAGCTTGACCAAAACGAGAGTGCGTTTGATGATGATGTGACGGCGCAGCTAAGATACGAGCTCTCCTCTGATGAGCGTCACGAATATGCCATGGACATGATTGCAGCTCGATACGCTTTAACGGAGCGCGAGCGTGAAACGGCATCGCTCATGGCGCGAGGCTACACCGCCAAACACGTTGCAGAAAAGCTGACAGCAGCTGTAAGTACTGTCAAGGGATACAGCAAGAGCATCTACCGCAAGATGGGCATTCACCGAAAAGACGAGTTGATCGAAATCGTCAAAGAGACAAAGAAGCAGGTCTAGGCCACCCTATCCAACCTTCCATCCCATTACCCACCTTTCGTGGGGAGACAATCATTCGCCCACTTCATACCGTGTCGGGAAAGTCGCGTGCGTCGTGCGCGCGGCCTGCCGTGAGCCTGCATGGACTTTCGGCTGTCACTTTGGGGAGGGAGAAATCGTGTGTACGTCAATACTTTTCATGGGAGGGAGACATAATGGGTAAACCAAAGCACTTTGGTTTCGCGAGAAAGACCATGGCCTGCGTCATGGCGGCGTCAATGCTCACGCTGGTCACCGTGCCGGCTAGCGTCGCCATCGCGGACAACGGTGCCGCCGACACCGAGACGCAGGCGATGTATCGTCTGTACAATCCCAATTCCGGCGAGCACTTCTACACCGCCAGCGATGTGGAGAAGGATGCCACCGTCGCTGCCGGCTGGAATTACGAGGGCATCGGCTGGCATGCGCCAGTAACTTCCGAGACGCCCGTGTACAGGGTGTATTCGGGCACCGATCACCATTACACCAAGGATGCCGGCGAGCGTGACGCTCTCGTGCAGCTTGGCTGGAAGGATGAGGGCACCAGCTTCTATTCCGACGACCAGGAGCGTGTGCCTCTCTACAGGCAGTTCAACCCCAACGTAGATCCCAATGCAGCAACGAATAATGCCGGATCCCACAACTACACCACGAGCCTCGATGAGCACTCTCGTCTTGTGAGCATCGGCTGGAACGACGAGGGCATCGGTTGGTATGGTGTAAGTGGCGCTGAAGCACCCATCGTGCCGGTGGATCCGTTCAACACGGGCGTGGTAGACCCCTCGAAGGCAGCCATTGGCGAGGACACTCCCGGTTTGGTTTCGCTTGAGGATGCCAATAGTTACAACCAGCTCGAGTTCACTGAGGCGGACAGAAATAATGACGTTACCGTCAGCCAGGAGATCATTCCGTATCTCCATACGAGCCAGTACGGCGCCCCCGTCGATCTCAAGATCGAGCTGCTGACGCCGTCTACGGCTAAGAACGGCGAGACGCCGCTCCTCGTGTGGATCAATGGCGGTGGCTTCACCAGCTCCAATCCCGCGAGCAATTTCGAGACGCGCCTTACGCTCGCCAAGTCTGGCTACGTCGTTGCATCCGTGCAGCATCGCGTTGGTCCCAGCGTGACCTTCCCCGGTCCGCTCCAGGACATCAAGGCGGGCATTCGCTTCCTGAAGGCCAGCTCCAAGACCGAGCCGAACAAGTATAAGTTTGACCCGACCAAGGTTGCCGTTGCTGGTAACTCCTCAGGCGGCTATTGGTCCACGATGGTTGGCGTTACGAGCAATCTGGATAAGATTCAATATCCCAATAGCCGAACCGGCGAGATGCAGGACGTCGCGCTTGATGTGGGCGCGAATCTTGACGAGTCTTCTGCTGTCAACGCCGTCATCGACTTTTATGGTGTCTCTGATCTCACCATCATCGGTGCAGGTCTGGCTCAGGAACTGCAAGACAGCCATAAGTCCGCGGCTACCACTGAGGCGCTTCTGCTCAACGGCGCGGGCGCTGGCGCGGCGAAGCCTGGCGTGTTTGACCCCTCGATGAACGACAAGGTCGCCGCCGCGAGCCCCTTCAGCTACATCAACGCGAACACGGTTCCGTTCCTCATGTTCCATGGTACGGCCGACACGCTCGTGTCTCCGGTTGCCACCAAGATGCTCCAGAATCGCCTTAACGACGCTGGCGTTCATACCGAGCGCTATGTTGTCGAGGGCGCGGGCCACGGTGGCAAACAGTTCGAGCAGGGTGCCACGATTGAGCGTGTCGTTAACTTCCTGAACACCTATGGTACGACGGCTGTTACCACTGCCGTGCCGACTGTCGATTTGGCCAAGGGCACCGAGGCTTACAAGGCCGAGGATCTTCCGACGCTTGCGGACGCTACGGCTGGCGGCGAGAATATCGCTACTGATCCCAATCACTGGACCATTAACGAGACTACTGAGATCGGTTACAAGGCAATCAGCGAGAAGGGCGTCTACAAGAACCTGCGTATGACCATCCTTCAGCCCTCCAAGGGCAGGGATGATGGTCCGCGACCGGTACTCTACATTGCCGCATGCGGTGGCTTCAGCTCTTCGAATGCGGATGCGATGAGGTATCTGCGTTATGCCGAGCGTGGCTACGTTGTTGCGGTTGCCGAGATTCGCGTCATCCCTGCGACGACTAATCCTGGTCCCCTTCAGGATGCTAAGGCGGGTATCAGGTGGCTGCGTGCCCATGCGGATACGTACAACATCGATCCGGATTGCATCATTGCAACCGGTACCTCTGCGGGTGGCTATATGGCCTCCATGCTGGGCGTTTTGGGCAATACCACGAAGTTTGACGACAACATTCAGTTCGATGTTGGCGACAACCTTGAGTACAGCTCTGCGGTCCAGGGCGTCGTTGACATGTACGGCGTGTCCGACCTCACGCTCATCGGAGCCGGTACGGGTCTGATTGGCGATCACCAGTCCGAGGCCAACACCGAGGCCATGCTCATCAACGGCACGGCCTTCGGCCAGAACCCCGGCGGCTCGGTGTTCAGCAATCTTGACAAGACGGCTAAGTTCAGCCCGTTCACCTATCTTGACGCGGACGATCCGTCCATCCTGAGCTTCCATGGCACCACTGATACGCTCGTCTCGCCCATCTCCACCATGGAGCTCTACAAGCGCTCCAAGGAGCTGGGTGCCGATTCCGAGCGTTACGCGATTGTCGGTGCATCTCACGGTGGATGGCAGTTCAGCACCAAGAAGGTTAACGATATTATCGATGCTTACATGGATGGTATTGTTGCTGCGAACAAGTAGCAGGCATTAGCTTCTTCCCCCCGAAGCGAGGGG
>USOR01000055.1 GCA_900556425.1 uncultured Coriobacteriaceae bacterium | reverse complement strand
AACTAAACTACCATGTTGTTCAATCACAGAGTTTCACGGGGCTCTGAAAGCGAACCCGTTAAGAATACTCGTGGTGCGACACGAAAGCAATAAAAATATGCTAAGTGGATGGCGCTTTTTGCCCTCTAGAGCTTGTCCTCAGACTGACGCTCCGTCATCTCGTCCTCTTCGGAGACGACAAGGTTGGGGTCGACATCGTCGATAAACGGCGACGCATCAGCATCCTTTGCGTCGTCACCCGCCTCAAGCGCAGCCTCAGGACGCTCTGCGTCCTCTTCCGCGGCGATAATGCCAGCCGCTGCCTCCTCGGGCTCGGCCAACTCGGGATCGACAACGTCAACGTGCGTTGCCTCATCACTCGCGTTGTCGTCAGCCCCATCAGACGCAGGCAACTCGGGCTCGACGTCGAGTGCCTCGGCGACCACCACGGGATTGAGCGCCGCAGGAACCTCAGGCGCAGCTGCAGAAGCCGGTTGCGGAGTAGCAACGTTCACGGGTTCACCCGTGGGCGGAGCGGGCATATCGCCAGATGCAGCCGGAGCATGGGGCGGACGGGGCGCATCGGGCTGTCCACCGGCAACCTCGAAGGGCAGCGGGTCATCCTTCGTGCCCCAAGCAGCCACGTCAAACTGGCGCGCCCAGTAACCCAGCGCCCTAGCAACGAGCAGTTCTATAAATGCGCTGTACACAAACCAGACGTAGGAAAGGACGAGGACAAGGGGGAACATCGTCATGATGAGGGTCAGGACATAGCCGAACATCGCCGAGTCAGAGTACATGCCGTTACTCGACATGAAAATGAGCGGTGCAACGGTAGCACCGAGCACGGCCACCACGATGATGAGAGCAACGATGCCGATGATGATGCCACCGACAAGCTCGAAGAGAATCGCCATGCCGAAGATGCGCATGAGGCCGCCGAAGTCCTTCTTGATCATGGTCCAAATCTTGCCGAATTGCAGACCCGTACCCAGGCGATCGTACATGGTCATGCGGATGGTGCCCACCCAGATCATGACGCTGGCAAAGACGGTGAGTACGATACCGGCAACGTAGAGAATCCAGCCGATGCCGGCAAAGGCGAAGTTGCCCGGCGTGACGACCATGTAGCGGCCCGTTGCCGTGTAGATGCCGGTCTCCATGCCCATTGAGCTAAACCAGCCGCCGATTGACAAGACGATGCCGGGAATGATGGTCATCACGATTGCGATGACGAGCGCAAACCAGCCCCAACGCAGCATCTTGCTGCCCGGACGACCGTAAATCTTCTTGGGCATGGGCGATTCGACACCCCATGCCGCCTTGTGTGCCCACTCCCAAGCGTACCCATAGACAGTCATCTGGCCGAATATGGGGATAAACGAGATGAGACCGAGCAGACAGATCTTGCCAAACCAGCCCTTTGATGACTTGATGTCACCATAGCTCGTACGGAAATACTTCCCGCTGTAGTTCGTCTGATCCATAATTCCCTCCGCTTAAACGGTTATGAGATTAGTCTTTGCTCCATAGTATCATGAGCTGCGTCTTCAAGAGCGTCATCAAGATGAGAAAGCTGCGCTCCGGGATATCTGCGCTGCAGCGCAAGCTCGATGAGCGCATCCGCCACACGTGGATTCTTGGGCAGAAGCGGGCCATGGCTGTAGGTCGCAATGACATTGCGATAGCGTAGGCCCTCGGTGCCGTCTTCGCCATTGTTGCCGAAGCCCTTCACCACCGTGCCAAGCGCTTGCGCTCCCTCGCGCAGATGCGTGCGACCCGCATGATTCTCGAATCCGACAACCACAGGCGAGCCCTCGATGGCATCTGCCGTGAAGACGATGTTGCCGATGAGACGCGTATCGCCCGCCTCGGTATACATGGGTAGCGCGCCGATATAGGAAGCCTCGTGGCCCTCGTGATCGACATAGTACTCGCCGAGAATCTGGTAACCGCCGCATATGGCGAGTACGGGAACGTCGTTCTCGATAGCCTGCTGCAAACGCGAGGCCTTGGAGCCGGCAATGCCCACACCCAGATCCGCCAATAGCGTGCGCTGATCGAAGTCCTGGCCGCCCCCGATAAAGAAGAGGTCAATGTCCTCGAAATCCGCATCCTGGCCTGCGCCCAGATCAACCACCCGCGCATCGATGCCACGCCACTCGCAGCGCTTGGTAAGCGCAATCGTGTTGCCGCGGTCTCCGTAGAGATTGAGCAGGTCGGGGTAGAGGTGCCCGATCGTGATGTGCATACGCTCGTCAGCCATTGCCTAGCCCTCCCAGAATCCCGCGAGACCCAGAACACTTGCCGCTTTCGCGCGAAAACCGAGCATCGCCGAGTAGTTGGCGACAACCGTCACTGCATGGCCCATACGTCCAAGCTCCTCGATGAGCTCGCCATAATCGTGGATGATGCGAATGCCATCCGCAGGCATGCCCGCGTACTTGAGGCGCAACGCCATGTCCTCGGCACGGTCGCCACTGCAAATCGCCGTGCGCTTGCGTGCGCAGATCGCCTCCCAGCCCGCATCGTAAATCCACGAGACATCCGTACCGTCACATTCCTGATCATTGAGTATGCACACGAGACTCATGTCTTCATCGGTCTCGTTGAGCAGCAGGTTGATAATCTGATTGCAGCCTGCCGGATTCTTCATGAGCATGAGGCGCACCTTGGTGCCGTTGACGTCGAGAACCTCCGAGCGCCCGAAGCCATGCTTGAACTTGCCAAGTGCCTCGAAGGCTTGTTCCTTGGAAAAGCCAAACGCCAGAAGGCCGGCCACGACGCATGCGCAATTGTAGATATCGTAGCTTGCAGGCACATCGACCGGCACGGCCGAGCTTTCGCCATCGACGCTGATTTCGAGTACGCAGCTATCACTATGACGCTCGAGGATCTTTTCTACCGCAACCATGGGAACGGGGCGAGCGTAACCGCAAGCCGGACAACGAAATCCGCCCAGATGCGCAAACGTGACATAGTCGTATTCGTACTCGTTCCCGCACATGATGCAGTGCGTCGCATCCGAAAGGTCGGCTACGCGTTCAGGATAGATCTCGCAGCTTACGCCATAGAAAATGACGTCGTTATCAACCTTGTCGGCAATCGAGGCAACCATCGAATCGTCCGCATTGAGGCACAGCGTCGCATGCGGGGAATTCGTCACGCCCGCCATGATGTTCTCGAGCGTGTGCGTGACCTCGCCGTAGCGGTCGAGCTGGTCGCGGAAGACGTTCGTGACCACGAGCACGTCCGGGTCAAGCTGCTTGCATACGCGCCGCAGCGCCCCCTCGTCGCATTCGATGGCGGCGAGCCGGTAGCGCGGCTTGCCCGTGATGCTCGAGCGGATCGCAAACTCCGTCGTAATGCCCTGGATGAGGTTTGCGCCACTACGGTTATAGAACGCTTGCTCGCCCATGTTCTCGAGTGCCTGGGCAACGATATGCGTGGACGTCGTCTTGCCGTTGGTTCCCGTGATCACGATGGTGCGCACGCCACGGCTCAGGCGGTGCAGATACTCGGGATCGATCTTGAGGGCAAGCTTACCAGGCAGCGAGGTGCCACCACGTCCGAGCAGGCGTAGCATATGGTACGTCGCTTTGCAGACGAGCGCCGCACAGACCGTTCTGGCACTCATGAGCTAGTCCTCGTCCACCGTGTCCTGGCCTGCGCCTTCGGCACGCTCGAGGAGACGCGCAATGCGCTCGGTGTAGACGGGATCCTCGATGCCCGCGAGGGCGACATCCACGGTGGGAGCCGCATCCCAAAGCTGCTCGAGACGGTAATAATCGCGCGGACCAGGCTGGAAGATATGCACGACGATAGGACCGTAGTCCATGAGCACCCACTCGCTCTCGTCGAGACCCTCGATGCTCACCGGCTTGATGCCGAAATCCTTGAAAAGCTGCTCCTCGACCTCCTCGGCAATCGCATCGACGCGACGATTATTGGCTGCCGTGCAGATCACGAAATAGTCGGTGACGTTGAGAAGGTCTGACACGTCCTGGATGACTATGTCGGTGCCCTTCTTCTCGTCGATGGCGCGCGCGGCAACGAGTGCCTGTTCCTTGAATGCGCTGTGCTCGGTCAACGTGCCCCCTTTACGGACATGCAAGTTTGCTTGCGTTAATGATAGCGAATTGTATTACAAGACGACGTCGGGGTCGCCCTGACGCGACTTGTCGATGGGATGATGGCGCTCGACCAGACTGTTCCAGATGTCGAGAGCAACCGGATCAATGAAACGCTTGCGTTCGATAAGCGACACCATCGTCGTTGCATAGGCCTCGAAATAGAGTTCGTCGAGCGAGGCCTCGCCTACCATCTTGCGCAGCCGCTTGATCTGCGGGCGTCCCTTCGTCTTTCGAAGCGGTTCGATCATGTCGGCCGTGAAGATGATTATGTCCAGATCGCTCATTTCGAAATCGCCAAGCGTATGCTTGTGAATGGCGCTGATGATGTCGTCGCTGAGCTCGGGGAACTCACGTTTGACGGCGGCAGCGCCCGTGAAAGAGTGCAAGACCGGATACAGGTACTCGATGTTTGCGGGACGTTCGATGCCCAGCTCGTCAAGACGCGCCGGTAATTCGTCATCGGTCAGCAGCTTGTCCCAGTCATGCAACAGCCCCGCGATGCGAGCGTCGAATTCATTGGCTCCGTATATACGCGCAAGCTTGGCAGCGCACTCGGAAACCGAATGGACGTGCTCGAGACGCTTGCCCGACAAGCGCTTGTCCACCGCCTTGGTCACACGCTTCAGCAGCTTCTTGTCTTCCTTCACGTTCTCAAACCTTCTCTCTCGATGTGCGGGTCGGGGTGATGAGACAGTTGCTCAGGGACGTTGTCTCATTTTCAAATGAGACAACGTCCCTGAGCAACTGTCTCATCACCCCGGTATAAGCCCATCCGGGAAATATATGCCCCGACGGGCGCCGGAATCATATCGCTCACGTCCCTGCCGCATGCGATGTCCTCGCGTAGTTGGGTCGAGGACACGTCAATCTGCGGAACGTCGAGATACATGACATCGAAGTCGACGGGGCTTGCCCCAAGGGCCTCGCGTACACGTTGGGTGGATTGCCCCGGGCGCTTCGCCACGACGATGGTGCACAGCCGCGCGACATCATCGGCTCGCTTCCAGCCTGGCAAGGTAATTGCCGAATCGGTACCCATGATGAAGAAGAGCCGCGCACCCTCGTAGCGCTGCGCCAGCTCCTCGAGCGTATCAGCCGTATAGGTGATGCCCGTGCGTTCGACCTCGCAGAGATCAAGTGCAAAAAGCGAATCGTCCGCAATCGCAAGCGCGACCATGTCGGCACGCTGCGATGCAGGCGTGACCTCTTGATTCTGCTTGAAATGAGGATTGCCTGCCGGAATGAAAAGCACGCGGTCGAGCTCAAGTTGCTCGGCAGCGCTGCGCGCGATGACGAGATGCCCCTTGTGCACCGGGTCGAAGGTGCCGCCCATGATACCTATGCGAGCGTCTTTCTCCACACCCTAGCCTCGAATCTGGCCCTCGCCGCTCACGAGATACTTGACCGACGTAAGCGCAGCCGCGCCCATGGGGCCGCGTGCATGAAGCTTCTGGGTGCTGATGCCAATCTCGGCGCCTAGCCCGAACTCGCCACCGTCGGTAAAGCGCGTCGAGGCATTGGCATAGACAACAGCCGCGTCGACCTGGCGCTGGAACGCGTCAACGGCACTCACGTCCTGAGAGATGATGCTCTCCGAGTGACCCGTGCCATATGTGTTGATATGTGCAATCGCCTCCTCGACACCGGTGACGCACTTGACGCTGATCTCCATGTCGAGGTACTCGGTGCCCCAATCCTCCTCGGTCGCGGCAGTGGTTTCGATGCCGTGCGCGGAGGCGATGGCGGCGGCAGGTGCGTCAGCATGAATGACAACACCCGCGCGGGCAAGCGCCATAAGCAACGTGGGCAGGAAGACCTCGGCGACCTCCTCGTCGATGAGGATGCTCTCGCAGGCATTGCAAACACCGGGGCGCTGCGTCTTCGCGTTCATGATGATGGGCTCGACATAGGCGGGATCGGCCTGTTTGTGGATGTAGACGTGACA